>CAXIDD010000042.1:0-15332 GCA_964021975.1 uncultured Saprospirales bacterium
GGTTGCAGTCTAATGAAGAGATCATTGTTCCTTTGGGGCCTGGTAAGAATGTAGTGGTTAAATTCCTCAATATGACCGAACCAGATGAGCAAGGTGTCCGACTAGTTTTCTTTGAACTAAACGGGCAGACTCGTTCCATCATGGTGCGTGATAATAAGGAGGAAACCAGTGTAGTCGCCAATCGTAAAGCCGAAGCCGATTTAGAAATTGGATCTCCTTTACAGGGTAGTATCTCCAAGATTTTAGTAAAAGAAGGAGAGCAGATTGAAGCCAATGCACCTTTGTTTGTTATCGAGGCCATGAAGATGGAGAGTACCATTACCGCGCCTTTTGCAGGGGTAGTCAAAAAGATCCATTTAGCAGAACGGACCTTGGTGGCCCAGGATGATTTGGTGGTGGAGTTGGAGTAGGAGTTTTTTTATAACGTCCCTTCAGGACTTGAAAGATAGGTATTCATTACGATGGGGTGACTTCCATCGCTGAGTTATTGCCGCCCTTTCAGGGCTCTGAACATGCAGGTAAATAGCCCTGAAGGGGCGACATATCAAAGCAATGGGATTTATCCCATTGAATGAGGGGATATATCCCATTGAATGGAGATTATTGTGCAGCCAAACCCTGAAAGGATGAAATAGACTCCGTTAAAAGAACTGGATGTATTAAACTATAACGTCCCTTCAGGACTTGAAAGATAGGTATTCATTACGATGGGATGACTCCCATCGCTGAGTTATTGCCGCCCTTTCAGGGCTCTGAAAATGCAGGCAAATAGCCCTGAAGGGGCCACATATCAAAGCAATGGGATTTATCCCATTGAATGAAAAATATTTTAGAACCAAACCCTGAAAGGGTGACATAAATTCAAGCAATGGGGCAATCTTTAGTGAAAAACTACGTCCATATCATATTCAGTACCAAATCAAGAACCCCCTTCATTCAAGCACCACTAGAGCCAGAACTACACGCCTATTTAGGAGGTATTTGCAAAGAATTATCCAGCCCAGCTATTTCCGTAGGAGGCTATACCGATCATGTGCATATTTTATGTCGATTATCTAAAAATGTAGCTTTATCCCAACTTATTCAAAAGCTAAAATCGGCCTCTTCAAAATGGATAAAAAGTAAGTCTAAGGAATTGTCCAATTTCTATTGGCAAAATGGCTATGGCGCATTTTCGGTAAACCCAAAACAAGTAGAGGCAGTAGTTGATTATATCTCTAAACAACACGAACACCATAAACAAAAAACATTTCAAGAAGAATACCGAGCATTCTTAAATCAATATAAAATCGATTTTGACGAACAGTACGTTTGGGATTAAACCTTAATAAATCCACCATTCACTTTCTTACAACACCAACCAACCTAAATCCCGAACCATTTCCAATTCATCACTATACCAAAAGGTATCGAAATCAGGCAGATCAGCTGGATATTTAGCTTTGAGTTGCTTAAAGGTCTGTCTTTGCCCCTGATGAACATCGGTTTCATTTAATACTTCTAATAACCAATTGGCTTGATCTTTAGGGAGTTCGATGGTAGTACTGTTGGCTTTATCATGGAAGGTGAGCTCTAGGAACTCAATAGGTTTACCTCTTTTAATTTTCTTTAGGGCTTGAGTGGAAGGCGGATATCCCAACCAAACTATTTTTGAATTAGGCTTGGGGACCGGATAAGGATCAGTTTCCAATTGGCGAATAATATAATCTTCTTCAATGGAAGTCGGAGGAATGTCAAAGTCAAACCAATCTTGCAAATCAAATTCAAAACCAATCCCGTGCATGAAGTTGAACAAGGACTTTTTTAAACCATAACTGAATACATTGTGATCGATACCAGTTTGGTCCGTAAATTGAATGTCGTTATTGGCAAAAGAGATTTCTTCGTAAACTGGATTGATACCATATGCTTTAGGATCTAAACCAATGGGACTATGAGCGGTCAAAGCAAACTGATGCCAAAAACCAGATTGTAAAACGCCTACTTCAAAAAGTTGTCGAACCATTTCCAGGCTGTCTACGGTTTCTTGAATAGTTTGGGTCGGGTAACCATACATTAGATAGGCATGAACCATAATGCCACTTTCCGTAAAATAGCGCGTCACTCTTGCTACCTGTGCTACCGTCACTCCTTTCTGAATCAGTCCCAATAATCGATCGGAAGCTACTTCCAGACCACCGGATACGGCAATACAACCGGAGGCACTTAGGAGCCGACAGAGGTCTTGCGTGAAACTTTTTTCAAAACGAATGTTGGTCCACCAGGTTATGGTTAAATCTCGACTTAAAATCTCCAAAGCCAGTGCACGCATCAAGGCCGGCGGGGCAGCTTCATCTACAAAGTGGAAGCCCCGTTCACCAGTTTGAGCGATCATTTCTTCTATACGATCGACTAGCAATTTGGCGGCTATGGGTTCATAAAGTTTGATATAATCAAGAGAGATATCGCAGAAGGTACATTTGCCCCAGTAGCAACCGTGGGCCATGGTGAGTTTATTCCAACGACCATCACTCCATAAGCTGTGCATCGGATTGGCCACTTCGATGACTGAAATGTATTGATCTAATAGTAGGTCACTGTAATCCGGTGTGCCTAGTTCCTGCTGCTTATAGTCTTTACGGAGGGAGAAGTTGTTATATATGACTTTACCTTTTTCTAGGAGGAAAGTTCGTTTGAAAAACTGTTCGTCGGGGTGTCTTTGACCTGCTTTTAAGACATTGTTAGCGAGGATTTCAATGGGGAGTTCACCATCATCGAGGGTGATGAAATCAAAGAATTCGAACACTCTTGGATCTTTTAAATCGCGTAGTTCAGTATTAGGGAAACCACCTCCCATGGCAACTTTTACACTTGGATAAGTCTGTTTTAGCCACTGAGCAGAACGAAAAGCACTAAAGAGATTTCCCGGGAAGGGGACAGAAAAGCAGACTAATTTTGGAGCCTGTACTTCCATAATTTCCGCTAAACATTGAATGGTAAGGTCGTCAATTAAAGAAAGCTGATTTTGTAGGTTCTGGTATAGTTCGTCGAAAGAATTGGCAGATCGGCCCAGGCGCTCGGCGTATCGGCTAAAGCCAAAATGATCATCTACGGTTTCTACAATAAAATCGGAAAGATCTTCTAAATATAAGGTAGCTAAATGTTTGGCTTTATCCTGTACTCCCATATGCCCAAAAGCCCATTGCAGATCATCTAATTGTTCAAAACGAGCAGCTTGTGGGAGGTAGTTTTCATTACAAATATGCCGCGCTAAAGCTGGGTTTTTTCCTTGTAGAAAAGCGACGACATCCAGAATGGTGTTCAAATAGGCGGTCCGGAGCGAAAAGATTCGTTGAGCATTGGCAGAAAATTCGGCCTGCTGTGTTTGGGCTAGCTCAAAAACTTTTCCTAGATTTTTTGGCGTGAATAAGGCAAGAATCACTTCGATACCAAGATCTGCTTGGAAAGAACTAATATCTTTGGTATTGAGAAACCCCTTCAGGTAGGCAGTGGCCGGATAGGGTGTATTTAATTGCGTAAAAGGCGGTGTAAGTAATAGTAGATCTGCCATGAAATTTTTACCTTGAATATTATAAGTCAAACGCAAATTACTGCTTGGTTTTGACTAATGCAAAGTTATATAACTTCTGAGTACTTACTCACTTTAGACTACGGATAAAAAACAATATCATGTTTCTTTTACCATTAACTATCCACCAGGCCTCCCCTCAAGATCAGGATTGGATCAATGAGCAATATAAAAGTATAGATTTTAGACTAGCAGATCTTCAACAGGATTATGTGGCTATCGCCAGTTGGGAAAAAGAACCTGCTGGTTTGGGCCGCTTGCAACCCCTTGATTCAAATGCCTGGGAATTGGGAGGTATGTATGTTTTTGAATCATTCCGGAAAAAAGGGATTGCGGGGCGATTAGTGCAACATTTGTTGGCGCAAGTTCCAGCAGGAAGTACGATTTATTGTCTTCCTTTTGAACCACTTTTGAGCTTTTATAAAAATTATGGCTTTCAGGAAACTAAACCCGAACAGGTAGATAAAGTACCGGAAGTGGTTCGAAGTAAGCTAGATTGGTGCAATACTTCTAGATACCCTGATCCGGTCCTACTTTTGGAGCAGCATAAATGATTTTAGAATAAAGTCTAATAAAAGGGTCATGTTTTTGGTACTAAATAGACTTATAGATGTAAGTCATTCTCTACCAAAAACAAATACCATGAAAAACCTATTGTTCTTATTCTGTCTATTAATTGCTTTTACTCTAAGTGCCCAAAATGATGATTATGAATGGACAGAAACAGATTCTACTTTCACCGAGGAATTTGAGCTTGAACCCCTAGAACTACTTGATTTACCAGATTTAAGTGTAAGTTTTTATGCGCCTTTACAAACGAAGTTGAATACTTACACCTTTGATATCCCTATACAAAACAAAGGGACCCAGGCGACCAAAGCCAGTGAGCTTTACCTCGTCCATAAATGGGTAGACGCAGAGGGCCTAGAACACCAAGCTCGACGAATCGAATCGGTGCCCGTTTTGAAACCTGGACAACTTTATACCCTAAGAATAAAATTGAAGGATAATTCTTTTCGTCAATTAGGACATGCCATCCAAAGTACTTATATCTATATAGATCAGCAAGAAGCCATTGCTGAGCAAAATGAAGGCAATAATATTATTCGTTATATCCCAGGGCAGTTTGCTGCCCTAGACACAGTGGAACCTTCAGATGAAACAGAAGAATATTATGAAGAGGGGTATAATAATTAAGAAATGCTAGGATAGCATCTCTAAACCTCCTTCATACTCAGCTGAATCCGCTTTCTGGATAGGTCTACTTCCATGACTTTTACCATCACTTTTTGGTTGAGTTTGACCACTTCGTTGGGATTCTTTACAAAACGATTGGCCAATTGAGATATATGAACCAAGCCACTTTCTTTGATCCCAATATCTACAAAGGCACCAAAATTAGTAATGTTGTTGACAATGCCCGGGACTACCATACCAGTAGTCAGCTCTCCAATGGACTTGATAGGCGCAAATTCAAAAGTCTTCGCTTTACCACGTGGATCTAAGCCAGGTTTTTCTAATTCTTTTAGAATATCTTTTAAGGTCGGTAAACCTACGCTGTCGGTGATGTATTGGCTCAATTTAATCTGTCTGCGAAG
This sequence comes from uncultured Saprospirales bacterium, assembly GCA_964021975.1. Classification (GTDB taxonomy): domain Bacteria; phylum Bacteroidota; class Bacteroidia; order Chitinophagales; family Saprospiraceae; genus DATFKA01. Next base: position 5,167 of record CAXIDD010000042.1, read on the forward strand.
ACTTGCATCCTGAAGAAGTTCCTGGACACTACATTGTAAATCTTTGGCCATTTGCTCAACAATGTAATAACTTTCAGGGTGAACGGCCGTATTATCTAATGGATTCTTAGCGGCTCGAATCCTAAGAAATCCAGCTGCTTGTTCGTAAGCTTTAGCGCCCATCCGAGGTACCTTCATTAGGGTCTTACGTTGAGTGAAAGGACCATTCTCAGAACGATAAGTGACAATATTTTGAGCTAGGGTAGGGCCTAGACCGGAAACATAGGTTAATAAATGTTTACTTGCCGTATTTATATTAATGCCAACGCTATTCACACAGCTTTCCACTACCTGTGAAAGCGAATCTTTTAAGGCGGATTGATTGACATCATGTTGATATTGACCTACTCCTATCGATTTAGGATCAATTTTAACCAACTCGGCTAAAGGGTCCATCAATCGTCTACCAATGGATACCGCCCCACGAACGGTGACATCATAATCTGGAAATTCTTCCCGGGCAATTTCTGAAGCAGAATAAATAGAAGCACCTGCTTCGTTAACTAAAAATAGCTCTACAGGGTGTGAAAAGTTCATTTGTCGGCAAAGGTCCATCGTTTCTCTGCTCGCTGTTCCGTTTCCGATGGCAATAGCATCTGCCTGAAACTGATCCGCTAAGTAGGTGATGGTTTTTATGGCTTCCTGGCTACGGTTTTGAGGCGGGTGTGGATAGATATTAGTATTTTCCAATAAATCTCCGCTATCATTGAGGACCACTACTTTACAACCGGAGCGATAACCTGGATCGATGCCAATCACACGTTTTTGGCCAAGCGGAGCTCCTAGTAGTAGCTGACGTAAGTTTTCGGCAAAAACTTCGATGGCTTCTTTGTCTGCTTTTTCTTTAGACAAGTTACGGAACTCTGTTTCAATAGAAGGCGCTAGAAGTCTTTTATAGGCATCATCAATAGCGATTTTTACCTGTTCGCTAGCCGCACCATTTCCTGTAACAAATTTCCGTTCTAATTGATAAATAGCTGCTTCATCTTCCGGGCTTATGATGACCCTCAAAAAACCTTCTTCTTCTCCACGTCGGATGGCCAACAAACGATGGGACGGTACTTTTGCCAAAGCTTCTGAATATTCAAAATAATCTTTGTATTTCGCACCTTCTGCTTCTTTTCCACGCGCAACTTTTGAGGTCACCATAGCCTCCTTCCGGAAAGCCCTTCTGATGGTGTTTCTAGCAATCTCATCTTCGTTGATTACTTCAGCAATGATATCCCGGGCGCCTTGTAAGGCTTCAGTTTTATCACTGACTGCTTCGTTAAGGAAGTCGCCTGCTAATTGTTCAGGTGCATCGCTATCGATTTGCTTAAGTAGCCGATTAGCCAGTGGTTCTAGTCCTTTTTCTCTAGCCATCGCTGCCTTAGTACGCCGCTTTCTTTTGTAGGGTAAATAGATGTCTTCTAACTCTGTAAGGTCATAACTTGCCTGGATCCGTTGTTGTAGCGCATCGGTCAATTTACCTTGTTCTTGGATGGCTTTTAGGATAGTTTCCTTACGCTTTTCAATTTCTTGTAGCTTTTTATAGCCCTTTTGGATGTCTGAAATCTCTACTTCATCTAGTGATCCGGTCATTTCCTTTCGGTAACGCGCAATAAATGGAACGGTTGCCCCTTCTTCTAGCAACTGAATGGTACTGCGAATTTGTTGGGGGCGAAGTTGCGTACTGGCCTCAATCAGGCGGATATAAGTAGGATTTATACTAGTAGTCATAATTACAAAATTATAAGTCTTGTCTGTTAGCCTTCAAAAATAGGAGACAAAAGTAGTTAACGGGAAAGGTAGAAAGCTTATTTTTGTTAAAATAGTTTTCCACAAAAACAGAAGTATTCGATGGAGGTTTTAAATAGCCTCATTGATTGGCAATGATTCCCATGTAAGTATTAATAATCTAGTATGACAAAATCTTTTTTACCGTTCCTTCTTTTCTTAGTTTTGATTGGTTTTACCCAAACAGTAAGCGCTCAAAATAGTGATTGGTGGCAAGCTATTGGTAATCAAGCTCCAGGTTTACTTCGCAACCAGCAAGTCAATATTGAAGCTCGTAACGGTTTTTATTTTAAAACAGATTTAGCTGCCCTTCAGCGTTTTGTGCAAGTAAAGACGGATGGTGTTTTTTCTTTGGAAATTCCGGATCCTAAAGGGAAGAATTGGACTTTCTTATTAGAGGATTATGAAATGATGGAAGCCCCGCTACAGGCAAAATATCCAGCCATTCGTACTTATCAAGGTTATGCAAAAGGCCAACCAACTTATCGCATTCATTTGACCATCACAGCAGATGCTTGGTTCGCTTCGATCTCTAATGGATCACAGCGTTGGTTTGTTGACCCGTTTGCACGTCCCAATGATGCGCTTTATCAGGTTTATTATCAGGAAGATTGTTTAGAAGATAACCTAATGTCCTGTCAAGTGGAAGCAGCACGTACTCCTGCGGAAGAAATGACTCAGCTACGAGCTACTAATGAAAAAATTGAAGGTACTTTGCGTACTTTCCGCTTAGCGGTATCGGCTAGTTATAGTTATTATGATTTTTTCAATAGCAGTAGGGAACAGACCATGGCTGCCATCATAAGCACCGTGAATCGGGTGAATATGGTATTTGAAAGAGATTTGGCTATTCGTTTAGTTCTAGTTGCAAATAATGATTCGCTTATTGTTACGGATGCTAATAGTGAGTTGTTTTCTAGAAGTTCTCTTGCTGGCGAAGATAACCAAGGCTTCACGGATGATATCATTGGTTCTGAAAATTATGACATCGGACATGTGTTTATTGGTAATGGCGGTGGTGGTGCAGTAGATTTATTAGGTAGTGTTTGCAATAATAATTTTAAAGCAAGAGGGTATGTCGGTTTACCACGGCCACAAGGTGATGTTTTTGACATTGATTACGTGGCGCATGAAATAGGTCATCAGTTTGGAGCGAACCATACCTTTAACGGACTAGATGGGGGGTGTTTTAGCCAACGGACCCTTAGGACTTCTTTTGAGCCCGGAGCGGGGACTACCATTATGTCTTATGCTGGGATTTGTGGACTAGATAATATTACACCCAATACCAATGATTATTTTCATGGAGGTAGTATTGTAGAAATGAATCAATTTTTGACTGGGCAAAATAGGCAAGTTTGTCTAGAAGGAATTAGTCTCCAAAACCAGGCCCCTCAGATTGTATTAGAACAAGATTTACTATTTATTCCCACTTTAACTCCATTTGAATTAAGTGCGCAGGTGACAGATCCTGAAAATGACCAATTGACTTACAATTGGGAGCAAATTGATGCTGGAAATGGAGCTTCATTAGGCACTTATGGTTCGGGCAATGGACCTTTGTTTCGTTCTTACCCTCCAGGGAATACACCCACACGCGTTTTTCCTAGGTTAGAAGATTTATTAGCTAATGATTTTCAAAAACCAGAGTTGCTTCCTAATGCTAGCCGAGAGTTAAACTTTCAATTAACGGTTCGGGATAATCATCCTAATGGCGGTGGCCTTACCTGGGATCGGGTTACGTATTTCGTAGATGGAGCTGCGGGCCCTTTTCGGCTAGATAACCCTGGGACACTTATCGCAGGCTCTAATACCGTATTCCGTTGGGATGTAGCCAACACTAATATTGCACCAGTTAATGTAGATTCTGTTGATTTGTACTTGTCAACGGATGGAGGATTAAACTTTGATCAACCATTGGGCCGATTTGTAAATGATGGCTTTGCAGTTGCTTTAATACCTAATGATATCGCCACCGACTCCGCTCGTTTTAAGCTCAAGGCTGTAGATAATATTTTCTTTGATGTGAGTGATTTAAACAATCAGATTCGTCCAGCGTCTCCTGGGGATGCCTTTATAAGTTTGATTGAGATAGAAGAACGTATGACTTTCTGTGCCCAGGATTCTATTGTACTTCCGTTCTATTATAACTTTTTTAGTCCATCTGATTCAATCCAAATAGGGATTGCTGCAAATATTCAAGGCTTTAACGGCGTCATTGAAACGGTAGAGAACAACCGGTTTAACCTGATTCTTACTGGTGGAGATCAATTAGGTTCTGATATTTATCCCGTAGAATTGGCTGTTAACTTAGGACAAGAGTCGGCTGATACTGTGGCTTTTACCATTGACTTAATTGGTACGAATACTTTATTAGAATCAAATCCGACTATGCCTATCAACGGCACAGATGATATAACGATCCAACCGATTTTTGCTTGGGAAGGAGATCTCCTCGCAGATTTTTATCAATTGGAACTGAGTCAGGATCCACTCTTCCAAAATGTGGAATATACCAGCCCTTTAATTGATGGATTAGAGTGGCAATTACCAAACGCATTAGAACCACAAACCAATTATTTTTGGCGAATAACAGCTATTAATCAAAGTTGTGACATAAGAACGACCAGCCCCCTTCAGCAATTTACAACAGAGAATATTATTTGTAGAACTTATATGGCTACGGATCTGCCCGTTGAATTTAACTCTTTCCCCTTTATTCAATCTAGTATTCAAGTAGCAGAAGATGCAGTCTTAGTGGATGTGAATCTCCTAAATATTACAGGCACTTATGATCGTCCTGGTGGTATTGATTTTCGTATTCGCAGCCCGGAAGGCCCCGTGTTAGTTTTGTTATCTCGGCAGGATGATTGTACTGATGGAGAACGTTTTAGTTTCTCTCTTGATGATAATGGACAATCAGCGATTCCATGTCCTAATAATCAAGATGCGACAGTCAAACCAGAAGCATCACTTCGTACTTACAATGGTCAGAATTCAGCAGGCCGATGGACCCTTAGTATTTTTGATAATAATGGAAATGGTGCCTTAGAATCTTGGGCCTTAGAGCTTTGTTTTGGGGCTTCCGGGGTAGTCAATACCACGGATGTTCAATTGGCGCAAATGACGGGCCTTGATGTCTTTCCCAATCCAGTACAAAATCAGGTGAATTTTAAAAGTTCAAGTGAAAATATTCAGGCTATACGCTTATTGAATACAGCGGGACAGGTCGTTCTATCCTCCTTGAACTTAGAGACTCCAACTGCTATCATATCTACCGTAGGTTTAGTTCCGGGAATTTATTTCTACCAAGTTGTTTTCGAAAATGGGACAAGACAAAGTGGTAAGTTAGTGAAATAAAGCTTAGCTATCATTTAAATGAAAACGCCCCTACCAGGTATACACTTAGTAGGGGCGTCTGATATAAACTAATAGTGCGCTTTACAAGCCTTCAGGAAAACGTCCAGGCTCAGCTTCATAAATCATTTTATAGATGGTTTCAAACACATCTTCCGGATTCGGTTTGGCAAAATAGTCACCATCTGATCCATAAGGTGTCCGATGTTCTTTAGCAGAAAGTGTTGCTGGTGCAGAATCTAGATATTGATAGCCTTTTTGCTCTTCCATAACCTTTTGTAACATATAAGCAGTAGCTCCACCAGGTACATCTTCGTCAAGGAATAAAATCCGATTTGTTTTCTTTAAAGACTCTACTATTCTATGTTCTAAATCGAAGGGCAATAAGGTTTGCACATCAATTAACTCAACGGATATACCTACATTTTTCAGGAGTTCGATACCTGCCTGCGCTACTCGGATGCAAGAACCATAAGTAACAATAGTTACATCACTTCCTTCTTGTAAGACTTCAGGTGCTCCGATGGGCACAGTAAAGCTATCCAAGTTAGTCGGAACAGCCTCTTTTAATCGGTAACCATTCAGACATTCAATAATAAGTGCTGGATCATCCGATTGGAGCATGGTGTTGTATAAACCGGCCGCTTGTACCATGTTACGAGGTACCAAAACGCAAATACCGCGGAGGGCATTAAGAATCATTCCTAAAGGAGAACCAGCATGCCATATACCCTCTAATCTATGTCCTCTGGTACGGATGATAGCAGGAGCAGCTTGTTGTCCTGCTGAGCGCCAGCGTAGGGTCGCTAAATCATCTGATAAAGGCTCTAAACCATAAATTAGATAATCTAGGTATTGGATTTCAGCAATTGGGCGGAAGCCACGTGCAGCTAGCCCGATTGCCTGTCCCATGATACTCCATTCTCGGATACCGGTATCAAAAATACGGTGTTTACCGTGTTTCTTTTGTAGACCCGCAAAGCCTTGATTAACGTCTCCAATTTGACCTACATCTTCTCCAAAAGCTACCAAGCGTTTATCTTGCTCAAATTTGTAATCAAAGAATCGATTGATCACTTCATATCCATTTTTGAATTCTGGCTCTGTGCCATAAACCGGAGCGACTACTGGTACATTGACCGCTGCTTTGGGCGTTTGGCTGTAAAGGTGTAGTTGGTAGCGTTCTTTGCCAAGGGCTTCGGCCTGTCTAATCCATTGCTGCAGTGCTAGTCGGGCTTCACTTTCTATACCTAAGCTTAGATAAAATACTTGCTTGGCATTTTGCAGTAATTCCGATAGAAATGGATTGATGAGCATTTGTAACTCATTCTTTAAATTCGTTATTTCAGGCTTGGCATCAGGTATGGTTTGATAAATTTCTTTTAAAGCTTTCACCTGTGCTTTCACAGGGGTAAAGTAGGCTTTCCAAGCCTGGTCTTTCCCTTCTTTGACCATTTTTCTGGCCGCTTGACGAATGGCCTTGGTCTCCGCTTCACTTGCTATTTCATTATCAATAATCCAACGCTCCATTTTGAGGATACAGTCATTCTCTCGTTCCCATTGGAGGCGTTCTTTAGTTTTGTAACGTTCGTGTGAACCAGAAGTAGAGTGTCCCTGTGGTTGGGTGACTTCATCTACGTGGAATAGCACCGGTCGGTGGGTTTCTCTGGCTTTGGTTACAGCTTCTGTGTATTTGGTAATGAGTTCTGGGTAGTTCCAAGCTTTGGCATAGTAAATATCAATACCAGTATCATCTTCATTTTGTGATTGGAAACCTTTCATGGCTTCTGATATAGAAGATTTGACCGTTTGGTATTTTTTGGGTACCGAAATGCCATAGCCATCATCCCAAACACAAACAAAAAGTGGAACTTGCATGACTCCTGCGGCATTGAACGCTTCCCAGAATATTCCTTCTGAAGTACTGGCATCGCCGATGGTAACAAAGCAAATTTCATTACCAAACTCTGAGAGTTTTTGTGATTCTCCTAAATTTGGAATTTGGCGGTATAGTTTAGAAGCTTGTGCTAGGCCAAGAGCCCGTGGTATTTGTCCAGCGGTATTTGATACATCGGAAATCACATTGATTTTTTCAGTATGAGCAGTCCACTCTCCTGTAGCTTTATCAATAAGATCCGTTGCAAAGTGGTTGTTCATTTGTCGGCCTCCAGAATAAGGATCATTGTCTGCATCTGCGTAAAGCTGGGCAAAATAATCTTTAATATCACAGAGTCCCAGAGCCATCATTAGGGTCTGATCTCTGTAATAGCCAGATCTGAAATCTCCATTTTGCATCATTTTGGCCAAAACAACTTGTGGAAGTTCTTTACCATCTCCGGTAATTCCGAACTTAGCTTTTCCGGTAAGTACTTCTTTGCGAGCCAAAAGACTAGCTTCACGACTGATACAACAAATTTCAAAATCTTTAAGGACAGCTTCTTTATTATCAAGCATTTTATTGGCCACTTTAGGTTTTAATGTTGGATTTATAACTGTCTCTTCAATCATAATGCTTTTTTATAATTTGATAAAATGTGGTAGGGTTTACAATCAGGGTATATTCTATCAATTTCTGTAATATAATTAAAAAGAACCTTATCTGCTAATTTTTTTGAGCGAATTTTATTGCTTAGTGACTTAGTAGTCAGGTAGTTAGGTTTCATTGGCCGTATTTAATTTGGGTGCTCTTTTGAAAGGCCGTAGATATATTTATAACAATCTCAATTGTTAAAAGGATTATTTTAAGCTTAGGTATATCTAATTTTAATGTAATTTTTTAAAAAATAGCCTATTAGGTGTCTTTTAATAAGGCTTAGATATAAAAAGTTAAGATAGGGTGCTTGGCAGAACGCAAAATAATCAGTTTTCAATTTTAGTAATTTTAAATTGTATTTATTATTTTATTTTATTCTAAATAATGGGCTATCTCTTTATCATTAAATCCAATAAGTAGTGTCTTGAATCGTTTACAATAAGGAACAAAGCACTTTCAATAGCTTATTAACAACTATCTTAACCTTATTAACGTCTTATTAAGCAAATGACTGGTAGAAAACTTTTATTTTGCACCTGATTCGGCTATTTTTGTGAGCATAAGATGGTAAAACATCTTCGAATTAAAAAATAATTTATTTTAATCCTCAAATATCATTGATAATGAAGCGCATATTTTCAGCCTTATTTTTCCTATTGAGCTTTTCCTTGGTTGCAACAGCTCAATCCACAGAAAAGAAAGTGGAAACTAAAGAAGCATCTCAAGAACGTACTCAAATTGCAACGGACAAAGTCGGACCAAAATTGGAGTTCGAAACTGAAACTGTTGACTTTGGTACCATCGCACAGGATTCTGAGCCTTTCCGTACCATTAAAATCAAAAATGTTGGAGATGAGCCTTTATTGATTACCAATGCTAGAGGTAGCTGTGGCTGTACCGTTCCTACTGTTCCTAAAAAACCAATCGCACCAGGTGAATCTGCTGAGATGAAAGTACGCTACGATACGAAGCGTCTGGGGGGCATCAATAAAACGGTAACCCTTACTACTAATGAGAAGAACCCAATGAAAACTATTCGGGTAGTTGGTAAAATTCAGCCAAAGCCTGAAGGTACACCAACTAAAGAATCTAATATCTTTAATAACTCTAAGAAGAGTTAGATTTAGATAAGAAGTTTAATCTTTTTTTAAGAGAAGCGAAGCCAGTGCTGTAATAACAGTACTGGCTTTTCTTGTTTTAAGGGCCTATTGAAGTGATAACAGCTATCCTTACACCGCTTCTTACAAAAAGAAAAACCCTTACTACGGAATAGCAAGGGTTTCTAACCCAAACAAATAAACACAAAAACTACTTTTAGATACACAAACATAATATCTTTTTATATCCCGTGCAAGTGTTTATTTATTTTTTTAAAGAAAAAGAATTCCCTATAAGATTTTGTTTTTAAGACTCAAACCAAAGCTTCTTTCTTTTTTGATATTTATTATTGCTAAAAAAAGTACCCTGTTTTGTATTATACTAAGCCGGATTTTGAAGTTTCTGCCAACAAGATGCCTTTCTTTTGTGTTGGTCTGAATAAAAGTGCAATAGCTTCTTAGATTGAAACACCAAAATAAACGATAGACAGTTATGGGATTGATGATTTTACTTTCTCCAGCTAAAACACTAGACTTCTCTGGTAACCGAGCCGACCATTTTACAGAGCCTCGATTGTTAACACAGACTAAAAAATTAGTCCGCTTACTGAAAAAAAAGCAAACCGCTGATCTGATGGCACTCATGAACATCAGTGAAAAATTGGGTGCCTTAAATTATGAACGCTATCAAAATTTTACACTCCCTTTTACGGAAGAAAATGCTAAGCAAGCTGTGCTAGCCTTTAAAGGTGATGTATATACTGGTCTAGAGGCGGAATCCATGAATGAAACTGACTTAGCATATGCCCAAGATCACTTACGGATTTTGTCAGGCTTATATGGCTTACTGCGACCATTAGATTTAATGCAGGCCTACCGCTTGGAAATGGGAACAAAACTAGAAAATAAAGAAGGTAAAAACCTTTATGAGTTCTGGGGGAAGACCATCACTAAATTATTAAATAAAGATTTAGTAGCAAACGGCTCGACGGCCGTACTCAATTTGGCTTCTAAAGAATATTTCTCATCCCTACATCCGGCCGACTTAAAAGTGCCACTCATTGATGTAGACTTTAAAGAAAATCGGAATGGGAAATTAAAAGCAAGAGGCACTATGGCAAGTCAAATTATTCGGAATCAAATCGAAAGCATGGAGGCTTTAAAAGAAATGGAAGTAGACGGTTATCGATTCAATGATTCGATCTCTAAATCGGATCACCTGATCTTTACAAAATAAATCGTTTCAAAATAAACAGGTAGCCCCGCAATGCATTGCGGGGCTACCTGTTTATTCGGTCAATTTTTTATAATCTTTAATGGTCGTCAAAAAATTCAGTTGATCTTGCTTGTTTGTGAATATAGGT
>CAXIDD010000043.1:0-15331 GCA_964021975.1 uncultured Saprospirales bacterium
CCTTGCGTCTCAAAAACGCTGTACAGCTTATTATTAAAAAGATAGGAATGGAGGGCAATTCCATCACCTTCGTCTACCGCGTATAATTTCTTTTCAGCATCCAGTAGTTTGAGTTTGTAATTTTTTACCATGGGCTGAGTCGGAGAGTGGTAGCTAGTAACCCAGGTGAAGGTATTGGGTCTCTCGGTACGGGCTGCGCTAAAAGAAGTAGCTACACTATCTACTAAACTACCATTACTATAAATATACATCATACCTTCCCACTCACCGAGACACTGTTCTGGAAAGCTTTTTTGAGCGTATGCTTGGATAGAGAAGATTAAGCCTAGAAGTAAAAGAAAGCGCTGTTGTTTTTTCATATTGGTTACTTGTTCCGTATGGTGTTTCAACGCCTCCAATCTGATTGATATTTTTGTATGACGTGTATTGTTTGGATAAAATATCAATAAAAATCCTCCCAAACAACCGTTCTTCCAGTCTTAGCAGAAACTTTTGCTGCTTCTAGGATTTGCATGACAATATAATTGTTGTCCATCCCATTCAAATCGAAAGGTGCTAATTCCTTTCCATCTTTAACTACTGCGGTTAGCATTGCAAAAGGATCATGTAGGCCCAATGGTAAAGCTTTTGCTGCTTGTGTATATGGCCCTGCTTTCTCATCTTCCAGGATTTGCATATCTGTTCCGTTTCGGCAGAAAACATAGCCATTTTTTCCATAGACTTCCATTTCTTTTCGATTGTGAGACCAATTCCAACTGGCCTGGATAATCACTTGCGAATTGGGGTAAGTCAGGATAATGGTAGCATCATCGTCTACTTTAGGATATAATTCTGGTTTAATCTGCTGAGTGACACAAGTAACCGTAGTTGGCGTTTGTCCTTTATGGAGCCAAGTTGCCAGGTTAGCACCGTAGCAACCAAAGTCCGTTAAGGCTCCTGCTCCATTCCAATAAGGATCTATCAACCATTCTACAAATTCTATATTGCAACCAATTTCAATAGGGCCTGGATGTCCGGTGAAAAACTGGATTCGTCTTAAGTCCCCAATCTTATCCTCCTCGTGCAGGATTCGATAAGCTTCATAATTGCTGCCGTACCAAGTTGTTTCATAATTGGTCAGTAAATGGATGTTGTGCTTTTTAGCTAAGTCCACCATCTTTTTAGCGTGGACTACATTGACTGCTAATGGTTTTTCTACCATGACATGAATACCCCTTGGTGCACAATATTCCACCACACTCAAGTGATCATAAATCGTATTAAAGGCAGTGACAGCTTCAGGTTGAGTCGCTTCTACCATCTCTTCTATAGTATTGAAGACGATGTCCATAGAAAGGCCATATTGCTCCGTATATCGCTGAGCCAGATCCCGGTTGGGTTCTACGATTCCAACAATTTCAATGTCTCCTAAATCAGCTCTTCCCAGAATCCAGTGTACATGGGTATGGACAAAGCCAACCACTCCAAGCTGTAATGGTGTGCCTTCATAGCGATAATCTGTTTCAGGTAGAGTTTCTGTTTCAGTTGCTTCTTTTTCCACAATTTCAGGCGTATTGGGTTGACAAGAAAATAAGAGATTTAGGAAGACTAAGAGAATCATTGTACTTTTAAACGTCATCTGGTTAGGGTTAACAATCTTAAAATAATAGCAATATGTTGGAGAAGTTGCAAAAACATTTACAAGATAGAAATATTCAGGAATGCTTAAATTTGATTGAAACGAATCCTGAAGTTCTAGAAACTCAAAATGAGCAAGGACAATCTGGTTTTATGCTGATTGCTTACAGCGGGGTATCAGCTGTTTTTGAAAAGGCGGTGGACTTGAAAAAGCATTTTTCGCTAGCAGAAGCCATTGTGAGTGGAAAAGAGGACCTAGTAAAACAACAATTGACAAAAGATTCAGGTGCTATCAATGGCTACATTGGTGGAGGGTTTACACCAATTGCTCTAGCTGCTTTTTTTAATCAAGAAAAGCTGGTCCAGTTATTTTTAGAATTAGGGGCGGACCCCAATCTTTCTGCCAATAATGCTTCAAAAGTGAACGCCCTGCACGCAGCAGTCGCTAAAGAAAATTTAGAAATTGGCACCTTATTATTAGCCAATGGAGCAGATCCAAATGCAGCGCAGATGCAGCAAGTAAGACCTTTGCATGCTGCCGTACATCGAGGTAATTTAGCTCTGGTGAAATTACTAGTTGAAAATGGCGCTTCTGCGGAGCTAAAAATGGACAATGGAGATCGACCAATTGATATTGCCGAACGGGAAGGGCAAAGTGCTATTTTAAGGTATTTCCAAGGACTATAAAAATACTCATCCATTTTTCGGTTGCAGTAAGTAACTTGCTGGTGTATTTTGCCTAAAAAAGGATACTTATGCACATCACAGATACCCAGCAAATTCAAACCTACTACGAAGCACTTTTAAAACGCAAACGAGACTTTGTGGGCATCTTTTACGCAGGTGTGAAAACGACCTCTATTTTTTGTATTGCAACATGTAGAGCAAGAAAACCTAAACCGCAAAATGTACAATTTTATCGGACATTTAAAGCAGCTATGGACGATGGATTCCGACCTTGTAAAATCTGCAAACCCACCGAAAATGCCCACCAAGCTCCAGAACCCGTGGCACAAGCCATCCAAATGATTAAAGCTCAGCCTAAGGAGAAAGTAAAGGACTATCATTTACGTCAAGCAGGCATCAGCCCCGAGCAGGTACGCCGATGGTTTAAACAACATTATGGGATGACTTTTCAGGCCTTCCAACGGATGTATCGCATCAATCATGCCTTCCAGGAGTTAAAAACGGGGAAGCGCACTACTGAAACTGCCTTTGAATATGGCTACGAATCATTGAGTGGTTTTGGTTATACCTATAAAAAATTGGTAGGCAAATCACCACAAAATAGTCTGGATCAAGGGGTGATTTTGATCAGTCGCCTTACTACACCCATTGGGCCTATGTTTGCTTGTGCCACCGAAAAGGGTATTTGCCTATTAGAATTTGTAGATCGCCGGATGTTGGAAACGGAGTTTAAGGAGCTGCAACAACGGCTAAAGGCACCAATCATCATGGGAGAGAATAAACATTTGCGACAAGTCAAAAAAGAATTAGCCGCTTATTTTCAAGGCGAACGCAAAGAATTTACGGTCCCTTTAGATACACCCGGCACGGAGTTTCAGCAATCCGTCTGGGAAAGCCTAAAAAGTATTCCCTACGGAACAACTACCAGTTATCAGGCCCAAGCCAGAAGGATAGCAAAAGAAAAGGCCGTACGAGCAGTAGCTTCTGCTAATGGACACAATCGGGTAGCTATTATTATTCCTTGTCATCGCGTGATTGGTAAGAATGGAAAACTAACGGGTTATGGCGGTGGACTAGAACGTAAAGCCTGGCTTTTAAGACATGAGGGGGCATTGTAAACATTTTATTTGAAATCAATATTTAAAGGGCGTATAATAGTAGCTGTATAAATAGAAGATTTTAATAATAAATCATGGTTGCAGGAAAAGGACTTACGCCTAAAGGCCCCACAGGATATCCCATTATTGGAAATTTGTTAAACATTGCCAGCAAAGACCGGATGAATTGGTTCCAGGAAATTCACGAAACTTATGGTGATGTTGTAAAGTTTAAGCTTTTTAAAAGGCAGGTTTATTTAATTAATCATCCAGATCTAGTTCGAGAAATTCTAGTGCAGCGGAGAGATAATTACACAAAAGACACCCTGAGTTTTAAAATGGTAAGTGTGGTATTAGGAGAAAGTACCTTTACTGCTATGGGGGATTCCTGGCAGCGAAAAAGGAAATTAGCTCAACCTTCTTTCCACAAAAATCGAATTTCTAACCTAGGTGAGATCATGACGGATGCCATCGCGGCTATGCTAGAAAAATGGGAAGGCTACTGTGATGGAAAACAGGTCGTTAATGTAGCAGATGAAATGATGCGACTTACCCTAACGGTCGTAGTTAAAGCTTTATTTAGTACAGGACTCTCCGAGGAGGAGGTACAGACTGTCGCAGATATCTTTACGCCATTACTAGAAGATACCAATGATAGGATTGTCTATCCTTTCAAACTATTGTATCAACTTCCTACAGCTAAGAACAAAGCTTACCAAGGCTACATCGATCAATTGGATGCCATTATATTTCGAATTATTGAAGCGCGAAAGACTTCTGAGAAGGACTATAATGACCTTTTACAAATGCTTATGGATGCCCGTACCGAGGATGGCAATGAGCCACTTTCAGATCAAGAACTACGGGATGAAGTAATGACCATATTTATCGCTGGCCACGAAACTACTGCTAATGCCTTGTCTTGGCTTTGGTACATACTTGCTCAAAAACCAGCAATTTTAAAAACCGTAGAAGAAGAGGTAAGTGAGGTTTTAGGGGAGCGCCGTCCGACCGCAAAAGACTTCGCTTCTTTAGAGTATTGCATCAAAGTTTTTAAAGAAACGCTTCGTTTATATCCACCAGTCCCAATGCTCCCTAGACACATTGAGCAAGATGATCAGTTAGGAGGTTACCAACTCGAAGGAGGAAATGATGTGTTTTTTGGTGCCCACTTGCTACACCGGCGGCCTGATTTTTGGAAGAACCCAGAAACATTTGATCCACACCGGTTTGATAAAGAACGGGAAAGAAAGCGCCATACCTTTGCTTATCTTCCTTTCGGTGGTGGACCAAGAATCTGTTTAGGCAATAATTTTGCCATGATGGAGGCCATCTTTATTCTGGCCATGACGGTACAAAAATTCAAACTTAACTTAACTTCCAAACAAGAAATCAAGCCCTTGATTACTTTGACAACACGTCCGGAAGGAGGCGTTCCGATGACGCTAGAGCGTCGGTAGAGGAGCATTCTAAAAACACAAAAGCCGAAGCATTATGCTTCGGCTTTTGTGTTTTTTATTTCCCATAATATTACTCTACAATTCGCTCCAAACTGGCCACTTGCGCAATATTAAAAACACCAAGCACTGGTTCATTGGTATTTCTATTGACAATATTACCACGGGCATTGGCCACTGGACTAGCAAAAATACCTTCGTTTAGGATTTGTTCGATAGCAATATTTAGAAACCCAAAGCCCACCTCGTTTATCGAATGAACTTCTACTCTAATCTTGTCCCCAGGTATGTAAGGAATAAAGCCTCCTTCATCGTCCAAGGGATTAGTACTTCCAAAACGCAGTGGTGGAATGAAATAAGTGCCATCAATATCCGCACCAGCATCAAAGGTCGCATCAAAAGCAACTACTTGCTCTTCTGGACGATTGAGTAAGGTGTCATTTTTATAGGTCCGGATCCAGTAAGTATCTCCACGGCCTGGGAGATCGTAGGCATAAACTTGAGCATAAATTCCCTCATCTAAAGCCAACGTTTCTTCCTCAAAGTCTAAGCCAATGGAATCAATTCTAGCCGTACGAGCAATGTCCGTAGTTGCAATAATGATTTCATCATTAAGCTCAATTTCTAAGGATAATTGGTCTCCGATATCACCGAAAGTTTCATCAACTCCGGGTTGCCATACATAGCGACCGCCACCTTGGTGAACAAATTTGTAACAAGACATTGTGGTCTCATTGCAAATACTGACGCTGGCATTTTCAACTGCAGGAGCTTGACCACCTGCAAAATAGTCTACCGTTTCACTCAGTGTAATGGTTTGTGCTTCATTGGTATTGGTGAGCCAAGCATCTACTGCCAATTGAGATTCTTCAAATTGACTTGGTACTTCAATAGGGTCCTCGCAGGCTGAGAAGGTAAGTGCCATGAAGGCAAATAGAATCAGACTATGTATACTATTTATATTTTTCATTTTCCTCGGGTTTATTTGAATTTGAAATTATAAGAAATAGAAGGAATTACACTACCCACGACAGAAAAGCGGATAGCTTCTGCATCGGTAAGTGTACCGGGAATGGCGCGTTCGTCTTGCTGTGTTCCATAGATTGAAAAAGCATTTCTTCGGCCGTAAAGGTTATATATACCAAAAACCCATTCTCCTTCCCAGCGCTTTTTAGGCTTATTGGGATTGCGCTCTAAGGTTAGACTAAGGTCTAGGCGATGATAATCAGGGATGCGGAAATTATTCCTAGCATCACCGTCATTATTCGGAATAAAAAGTCCTTGTTGGTAAAAGCCACTGGAAGGTAGCGTCGTCGGCGTACCTGTATTGTAACTAAAAGTAGCACTAAGGGTAGCCCGTTTATTTAACTCATAAAAACCGGTCAAGTTGAGATTGTGGGTCTGGTCGAAGCGACTTGGATACCATTCATCACTATTGATGCCTTCTACCAATCTTTCAGTACGACTCAAAGTATAGTTGGCCCAGCCATTAAAACGGCCCTTGTTCTTTTTGAACATGAATTCTGCACCGTAAGCACGACCTTCGCCAGCCAACACTTGACTTTCTACAAATTCATTAAGAAGCAAATCTGCTCCATCGATATAATCGACTAGGTTTTGGAATTGCTTGTAGTAAGTCTCTACACTTAATTCATATTTATTATTAGAGAAGTTTCGGAAGTAGCCGATTGCAACTTGATCAGCTAATTGAGGATCAATATTATTGGTACTTGGCGTCCAAATATCTAAGGGAACGGAGGCCGTAGTGTTACTCAATAAATGAATATATTGTACCGTTCGGTTATAACTAGCTTTTAAGGAGGTAGTTGGATTGAGTTGATATTGGGCAGCCATCCGAGGCTCTAAATTAAACCAATCTTCAATTACTTCGCCTTTTTCGGCGACAGTGATTCCTGTTAATGGCCGCTCGCCTCCTATGAAATCTGCTTCTCCATAAGAATAGACCTTACGACCTCCTAAGTAAGCAAAATGACTAAGGCGCAGACCATAATTCAATTTTAGACGGCCAAATAGCTTTAGTTCTTGTTCTAAAAAGACGCCACTTTCCAGGGCGAATTGTTTGTCCAATCCAAAGTCGATCAACTCTCCGACGTTAAGCGCCTGAGCATTAGCTGGTTGGAATTCATAGTAGATAGACTGGCCTCCAAAGCGCAGGACATTATCTGGATTGATGTAATAAGAAAACTCAGGTTTTACGCCTAAATTAATGATGCGTGCATTCCAATCAAAGGTATCTTCATCATCATCACCGAAAGCGAGTTGGTAATCATAATTACTGTAATAGGCTGTGAAATTGCTAAATAAACGCTCATTAAACAAGTGATTCCAGCGAAAGGTACCAGTACCATTACCCCAATTAAAACCTGCTTCGGCACCGAATTGAAACACATCTCTACCTAGATACCCAGAAAGAAAAAACTGATCCTTCTCACTGGCCTTAAAGTTGGTTTTCAAAGTAATATCATAAAAATTCAGTTTGGTATCACCTAGGCTCTCCGGTAAAAACGGAGCGGCTAAAACATCAATATAGGAGCGACGACCTGCTAATAAAAAAGAGGCTTTGTCTTCTACGATCGGTGCTTCCAGAGATAGTCGGCTAAAGATCGTCCCGATTCCGCCATTCATCTCAAAATCTTTGTTATTACCTTCCCGCATACGCACGTCCAGGATAGAGGAGAGCCGTCCTCCAAAGCGAGCAGGAATTCCACCCTTATAAAGTTTGACTCCTTTTACGGCATCGGGATTAAAGACGGAGAAAAAACCAAATAAATGGCTAGAGTTGTAAACTGGCGCTTCATCAAGGATCACCAGGTTTTGGTCGATACTTCCACCTCTAACGTTAAAACCTGCAGCGCCTTCTCCAACCGTAGTAACTCCGGGAAGCAGGATAATACTTCGAATGACATCCGTCTCTCCTAAGAGCGTTGGCAATTTTTGAATGGTAGTCATATCGAGCTGCTCTACACTCATTTGTAGATCGCTTACATTCCTGTCTTCTTCTTCGGCCGTTACGACAACCTCTGCGATTTGAGCGCCGGATTCCTCCAGTTTAAAATCAATTTTTTGATTGGTGACACTTAAATCCACTTGAGTGGAAAAGTCTGTAAAGCCAATGTAAGAAACCTGGACGGTGTAAACACCCGCATCAAGGCTTAGGGAGTAAAAGCCATACTCATTGGTGTAGGCTCCGACGGAGGTGCCTTCTACAAAAACAGTAGCTCCAATTAGGGTCTCACCATTGCTGGCGTCCTTTACATAACCACTAACGGTTTGTTTTTGTGCATTTAGGCTTACCATACTGCTTAATAGCAGTACAACCAATAGAAATTTTTCCATCATAATAGTTTGTGTGTTTTGTGTTTACCTGCACCAAGACTTTTCTATCTCTGTTTGTAGAGCAGACTTTTGATACAGATTTGGATAATTATAAAAAGCCCAAAATTTTTAATAACTACTTTTATAGAAAGGAGAAAATACCTGTTTTGGTTGTATGCTTAGGTTCATTAATCGATGAAGCACTGGTATGTTTATATGAATTTGGGGCATCTATCCGATAGATGACTTGTTGGTGCAACTTTGAAGTGCAAATGTTATCCTTTTTTATACCACACTAATACCGTTCATATGATTAGTTTTTTTCGTAAAAATAGGAAAGTAGGCATGCGTAATAATAATACCAGAATCTATCTCTTTTATGCACTAGGGGAAATAATCCTAGTGGTTGTAGGGATTTTAATTGCTTTACAAATAGATAATTGGAATCAAGACCGCATAGAGCGCAAAGAGGAAATTTATATTCTGAATAGCTTTTTGGTGGATATGGAAAAAGATATTCAGTTCTTAGATGATATTATCAGTTCTACCACAGAACGGCAAAAATCAGTGGACTCCATATTTATTATCCTACAAAACCACAAAGCATATACGCTATTTGATTTTTTAAAACATCAAGAAGCACTAACCGTGGATGATTATTTCGCACCAAATCAAGGGACTTTTGACGAAAGTAAAGCTTCCGGAAAAATTAGCTTCGTGGAGAATAATGCTTTACGAGAAGAAATATTTGATTATTACCGTAGGATTTCCAAAAAGTGGAACAATGACGAAGCCAATTATAAAACGACTAATGATCTAATTATTCCAATTCTAATTGATGAAATTGGGAGTAGCCCAGAAATGGTAAGTGCATTCAGCGGATTTGAAGCCACTCAACTTGAAAATCTAGATTTAGCACAGATTGCTAAAAATAAGAATTACTACAAGGCATTACTGTATTCAACTGGAGATCGGTACCAAATTATAGAATGGACCAATACTAAAAACCGGGCAGCAAAATTAAAGGAAAACCTAGCGCAAGAATTAATGAAGTTAAAGTAATCTAACGAAATAACTTTTTAAATAGGGGCAAAGAATAAGGAAGTGCATCTTTTGATAAAACCACTAATTAATGAAAACTTATTTTCTACTTTTTGCCTGCCTATTGATCAATTTAGCCGCATTAGCTCAGGAAAATCTAGTCTCAGAGCCAGCTAAAGCCCAGTTTGTAACTTCCGATATAGCTAATTTTTGGAAAGCGTTTGATGCCCCTAAACAATCCAAAAAAGCTTATCAAGCCTATATTGACCAAGGAAGTCCTGGATTAAAAGACTTTATTCCTTACCGGATTGAAAGTGCCAAGAACCTTCGTAAAATGGTTAAAAATAGACGAGCAGATTATGCTGCGATTCGCGATAATTCTTATCAGGTAGCTACACAAGTGGAGCAAATGAGAAAGGCTTACCAGAAACTCAAAACTTTATATCCCAAGGCCGTTTTTCCACCAGCTTATTTTGTAATTGGAGCCTTCAATTCAGGAGGTACTGCCTCTGAAAATGGCATTATCATGGGCGTTGAGATGCAAACAGATATTAACAACTTACCTTATATCGTTGCCCACGAAATGATTCATTTTAACCAGAATTATCCTGAAGGAAATTATAGTTTGTTAAACCAAAGTATCATGGAAGGTGCCGCAGATTTTATTGGTGAAATTATCTCTGGGAAGCAAATCAATCAGGCGGCTTTAGAATACGGAGAAGCCCACGAAGCAGCGCTCTGTCAAGAGTTCGTTGAAATAATGAATGGAGATAAATACTATGGATGGCTGTACGGCTCCAATGGGAAAAAAGCAGGAAGACCCAATGACCTTGGCTATTGGATGGGCTATAAGATCTGTAAAGCTTATGCAGCTAAAAAAGATGACCAAAAACAAGTCGTTCACGATGTACTAAATATCCAAGATTTCAGCAAATTTTTGGAAGAAAGTGGGTATTTAGCAGCTTATATGGATTAGAAAAGTTAATTATTTGTCAACTGAATATTAAAATACTCCCTTTTTCTTTAGACATGTTGTACTTTTGTAGCCTCTATGTGCTGCATTGCCACCTATATATCTAGGTTATTTGCAGTATTACAAAGTAGATATAGCATGTCTAAATTACCAAAGTCCCATCAATTTGTGGACTTGTCTGATTACGGTAGACCCGTAGCTCGGATGATCGCACAGTCTTTGAAAGAAACCAATTTTACACCTATTCATGTCACAATTTGGTTTATTATTTCGGGTTTGATTGCCATTTTTTGTATTCTTTCTGGACATCCAGTTGCCGCCGCATTTTTCTTGATCTTTAAATCCATTTTGGATGCAGCAGATGGAGAGTTGGCGCGCTTGAAAAACACCCCTTCCTACACAGGACGGTATTTTGATTCTGTAGCTGATATCTTATTAAATATGCTGATCCTGGCCGCAATTTGGTACATCACAGATGCCAGTGTTTTGTATACCATTCTTGCCTTTTGTGGTATTCAACTACAAGGTACTTTGTACAATTACTACTATGTAATTCTAAGAAATAGATTTAATGGAGATACGACAAGTCGGATTTTTGAAGATGAGACCCCCATTGCAATGAAAGGAGAGACCCAAGCAAGTGTCAACTTCTTTTTTAAACTCTACAAAATGCTTTACGGCCATTTTGATCGAATTATTTTTAACCTAGATCGCAATGCCCCAAGTAGTAAGCTGTTCCCGAAATGGTTCATGACCGCCGTATCAACATTTGGTTTAGGATTTCAACTTTTAGTCATTGCTTTGATGCTAGTATTGGGTTGGCAAGCTTACATTATTCCATTTTTTATCGTTTATTCATTAGCGATTTTATTATTTATTGCGGTTCGAAGGTTTTTGTAAAATTAAATTTTAGCGTTTCGGAGAAGCTATTTGATAAAAAACAGCGATAACATTTGTAGTACCTCTTTAAAAACCTAATTTTGACTTTGTTGTTCTTTTTGTAGACCATCAATCAAATACGGATGTACATTCTACTCATTACCATTGTTGTTGCGCTTTTTATAGCTATGCTTTTTTTAAATATCTATTTCCGGGTGAAAGTCTTGAAGACTTATAAAAAGTTGGTACAAAATCGGGTGGAATTTAGAGCTCGAGATTTGTTCAATAAGCAAAAAATGGAGGCTGAAGTCTATCCCAAATACCCACACATGCGGGCTGATATCGAGACTTTTTCCAGACACATTAATTATTCCATAAAAATGGCAACCGTATTGATTGCCCTAATCACTGCTTTTGGAGCCATCTTGATGTATTACCGTTAACCATTACTAATTTTCAAAAAAACAAATCTTATGCTCAAAATAGGCGTCTTGGGTGCTGGGCACCTGGGTAAAATCCATCTCAAAAGATCCAAAAAATGCAGAAAAAGTAAGCGAAAGTTTAGGTGTTACCGCTTTTAAGGATATAGAAAGCCTCATAGATGCGGTTGATATTATTGATATTGTGACCCCAACCACTACCCACTTTTACCTTGCTAAAAGGGCCATTCAAAAAGGGAAGCATCTCTTTATTGAAAAACCGATAACTCATACGGTCGAAGAAGCGGAACAACTACTTGAACTCACCCAAAAACACGGTGTAAAAGTACAAGTTGGTCACGTTGAGCGATTTAATCCGGCGCTCTTGGCTATTGATGCTAAAGAGTTGAACCCTAAATTTATTGAAGCACACCGCCTAGCAATCTTTAATCCAAGAGGTACAGATGTATCGGTAGTCTTAGATTTAATGATCCATGATATTGATATTATTTTGAGTGTCATTAAATCAGAAGTGGTTAGTATCCATGCCAATGGTGTAGCGGTGGTCAGTCCAACACCTGATATCGCCAATGCCCGCCTAGAATTTGCAAACGGAGCCGTTGCCAATATTACTACCAGTCGGATCTCGATGAAACAAATGCGTAAAGTCCGTTTATTTCAAAAAGATGCTTATATCAGCTTGGATTTTCTGGAAAAACAGGCGCAAGTCATCCGTATGTTTGATAAAGACGATGGTGCCGTTGCTCAATTAGATAACCTTATGGAATTGCAAACAGCGGATAGTACAAAATATATCCACATTGATATGCCACCCATCGAGCCTAGTAATGCCATTAAAATGGAATTGGAGACTTTTGCCGATAGCATCGAAAACAATACTAGGCCTAAAGTAAGTATTGAAGATGGATACAATGCGCTCAAAGTAGCTTACGGTATTATTGCAGAAATAGAAGCAAAAGCTAGTGCTTTACAATAAAAGGGAGGCATCCTACGCTGATATTTAATATTTTGCATTCTTGAATTCATTTTTTCATAGGCATAAAGAGGGCCTTTATGGAACCGTTTAGCAAACAACTGCTTATAAGATTACAATTACTTTGTCATCAGCTTTTATCGCTTTTGCCAAAAGTAAATAAAAGTGGATATGATAAGGTAATCTTTATTTATATGGTAGTTGCCCTAATTGTAGGATTCAGTAGTTGTGAGCTAATCAATCCAGAAGAGGAGATTCCTGCTTACGTAGAAATAATGTCACCCACCCTGAGTACCGCTGCAGGTCAAGGCTCTGCTTCTGAAAAAATTACAGAAGTTTGGGTGTTTGTTGATGATGAATTTGCCGGAGCATTCCCAATTCCTGCTACAGTACCTATATTTAAAAGTGGGATGGTTAAAGTCAGAGTAGAAGCAGGGATTCGTGAAAATGGCTTGCGATCTACGCCCGATATCTATCCTTTTTATACTACCTACGAACAGACCGTCAATTTGGAGCCCAATGAACTGGTGCAAATAATGCCCCAAATTGAGTATCGAAGTAATGCGCAAGTGGCTTTTATAGAAAATTTTGAGCGTGGAGGTACCATCTTTCAAACGGTAGTCACCGGTACGTCCAATAGTCGAATTAGTATCAATGATACAGCACCTTTTGAAGGACAAGGAAGTGGCCAAATTAGTTTAAGTACTTCGGATCCTTTTGTAGAAATAGCTACTTCTCCAAGATTTCGGGATTTACTGGAGAATGGAAATGTAGTGTATGTAGAAATGGATTACCAATCGGATATTCCACTTAGTGTAGGGATTATTGGTTATAATGACGATCAAGAAGACCCTGTTGCTTTTGCCTATCAAGCTGGTTTTAATCCAAGTGAAACCTGGAATAAAATATACTTTAACTTGACTCCGATAGTTTTTGCTAGTGATGCCGATGAATTTCAAATAGTGCTCCGTGCTGGCTTACCTTTAGATGAGAATGCTACTTTTACACAAGAGACCGGACTAGTACTATTAGATAATATCAAACTAATCCATTTTTAAGCAATGGAAGCCAATAAAGCACAAAAGCAGATGATCCGTAAGCGTTACCGGCATACCTTGGTGTATAAAGTCGCTGACTTTTTAACGGCTATGGCTGCCTGGGCTACCTTTTTTTTATACCGTAAATCAGTAGAAGGGGTAGAATGGAGTTGGACTATTTTTGAAGACCTTAATTTTTGGTCCGGTATTTTAGTAGTGCCTACCGGTTGGATTTTATTTTATTCTATTTTTGATCACTATAAGGATATTTATCGCATTTCTCGATTGGCAACGGTGGGCAGGACTTTGTTCCTTACTTTTTTTGGAGCTATTTTCCTCTTTTTTGCGTTCATCCTAGATGATTTTGTTACAGATTACCGAACGTATTATGGTTCCTTTATGACGCTATTTGTTTGTCATTATCTTTATACGACGACCATACTGATGATCTTGTTAACCCGGGCAAGCCATCGATTGAAATCAGGAGTCATCAATTTCAATACCATTCTAATCGGTAGTAATCAAAATGCAGAAGAGTTGTATCTGGATATTGCTGGACGAGAAAAAAAATTAGGCAATAAATTCCTGGGCTTTATCGACACCAATGGTAACTCAGATCACGCCTTGCAGAAGCATCTACCACCGCTGGGTAAAATTGAAGACTTAGCTAAAGTTATAGAAGAAGAATACGTCGAAGAAGCCATCATTGCAATTGAAACTTCAGAGCACAATCATCTACGCGAGATTCTGAACATACTCTTTGATTATAACCATCAAGTACTGGTGAAAATCATTCCTGATATGTACGATATTATGCTAGGGAATGTGAAAATGAATCAGGTTTACGGCGCTGTTCTAATTGAAATTGAGCAGGAACTAATGCCTAAATGGCAACGCTTGGTGAAGCGTTTGATTGACCTTATAGTCTCTTTTACTATGCTGATTTTATTGGCGCCATTATATGTCTATGCTGCAATCCGAGTCCGCTTATCTTCCAAGGGACCCATATTTTTTGCTCAGCAACGGATAGGCCTCAACAGCCAACCTTTCTATATCTATAAATTTCGATCAATGTGGACCGATGCAGAAAGTCAAGGGCCTCAATTGTCCAAAGATGGAGACAGTCGGTGTACGCCTTGGGGCGCGGTGATGCGTAAGTGGCGTATAGATGAGTTGCCTCAATTTTGGAATGTACTAAAAGGAGACATGTCTTTGGTTGGACCACGTCCCGAAAGGCAATTCTATATTGATCAAATTGTAGCCCGAGCACCACACTACAAACATTTGCTAAAAGTACGGCCGGGAATCACTTCCTGGGGACAAGTGAAATATGGATATGCTTCTAATGTTGATCAGATGATTCAGCGCCTGAAATTTGATATTTTATACATTGAGAACATGTCACTGGCCCTGGATTTTAAGATCCTTTTTTACACCATTTTGGTACTTCTACAGGGGAAAGGTAAATAGTATAAGTGTGTTTTTGATAGTATTACTATTAAATAAGAGAGCATTAGTTTGCTAAATCTTTGCATTTGCCATCGTCACCGCTTCGTTCATCTACTTCTTGAATTGGATTGCTTAGGATTTGTTATTTTTAAAAGCTATTTGAATCTACCTGCAGTAGACAGGTTTGGCTTTTGAGAATTGTTATTGATGATTTTTAGGCCAATTGAGGCGTAAAATGCGGAGTTTAGCAGCACTAAATAGCCTGTCCCGAATTTATTTCGGGAAGGATTTTGCCAACCTGCCTGCGCTGAAGCTTTAGCAGGCAGGCGAAAAGTGGTTCAAAAA
>CAXIDD010000044.1:0-15256 GCA_964021975.1 uncultured Saprospirales bacterium
AAGTAACGCGTAACTCATCGTCACACTTCATGACTGGCTTAACACCATCCATTACTTCGAAAAACAGAATTGAAGTGGCATCATTATAACAGCCATCACTTGCAGAAATAATAATTGCGTGTAAGCCAATTGGCAAGCCAACAGCCATTTCACCCTGTCGAGTATAACCACCTAACTGCCACTTAAAGGTTCCTGTTGGGAAACCACCAATCAACTCTTCTGTCCAAGAAATAATTTCTGTTGTGATGGAAACACCAGGACAGTCTAATACCAAATCTTCTAATCCAAAAGTATTACTTAGGCTAGCCATACTAGTATTAATAGCAGCTGTGCAATTCATTGGTCCTGTAGAAACCATAGCAATACAAATATCGATATCTGAGTCATCTTCAGCATCTGGAATAGAGATGGGCTTATCTGCTAAATTTCTAATGAAAGAGGCCGTCATATCATAACCATTAAAAGCATCAATTAACTCATCTGGCCTGGACAAGCTATAGTTTTCATAGGTGTCGGCTTGATCCGTTAAGTATCGGAACTCTTCGTCATCTAATGTACAATCATTGAACTCTGGCGCCTCGAAGTCCCCTACTTTCACCCAAATGGTATCTACATTTGTAGCCTTATTCGTACACCAGTCAAAAACTCGGTATATTCTTTGAAACTTAAAGCCATTGCCATCACAGACGGAAAAACGTGGTCCGTCAATAACCTCAAAACCGTAGCTACAATTAAGCTGAGTGGATAAGGTAGCTCCATCCAAATCATTCAACCAAATCAATGGTCGAGGGGCAGGTAAAGTTACCGTGCTTGCATCGCAAGTTTGTATGGTTACATCAGCTAAAGGAAGTACATCTTCTAGAGCGGGACGGAAGATCCGGAATACTTGGCGCTCAATAGTTTTAAATCCATTACAATCCGTGCCTGTCCAAGTTCTAATCAAGTGTCCTATAGTGCCATCTTCATTAGTGGCACTACAATCATAGTATTCTACAAAATCTGAGAATTCAGTGGTAACTCCACATCCACAATCCACACAATTGTCTTCAAATTCAACTCGACCAACATAGTAGGGTTGATCCAATACATTTCCAAAGAAATCGGTAAAGGTGGGTTTAGTGGAAGCTTCTTGATTTAAAATCAGATCAATTTTAGAGCAATCAAACTCCTCCACTTCCATTTCGTTTAGGCTTACGACTGGTCCTGTTTTATCTTCTGCTGAAACCGTTCCCCAACACATTAGGTTATTGCCGCCATCGAAAATACCGTATTCAAAAGTTCCTGGGCAATCGATAATGGCTCCATTACTATTAAAGCCATCATTAACTTGAACTCTCAACCCAAAACAGGCATCAACGGATACTTGATCTAACAATAGTTCGTAAGAACAATCTGGGGTCAAAGTGACATTAACTTGATCCGAGCAGGTGCAGTCATCCGTGGTAATAACTTGGTTCAATACCGTTAGAGGCTCCGAAATATTCGTTATACAACCTGGATTTGCTGGATCAATTAAAGTACCTGCAATATTACTTTCAAAAGCTGCTTTGAATTCTCCTGCGATGTCATAATCTCCCGGCGGGTTAGGGAAGGGCGCAAACTGAGTAGCAGGGGCTCCATCAACCATAAATTGGGCGGGTTGATTTTCATCTTCTGGGAAACCATTTACCTCACTTAATCCAAAGACAATTGGCACCCCATTATCGGGCAAGCCAAAAGAAAAATCTGGATCATAAGCTACTTCTGGATAAGCACATACATTGGAGAGTGTAAGGACCGTATTATTAGGATCTCCTATTGGGTTTGGACCTTCTATTTCTACTTCATAACCTGAATCATCAAAATGTAAGAAGGTAAGGGTATGTCGATCCGTGGCAGCATCAAAAAACAGACGAGTGCCCATTTGGATAGGCATATCTTTGGTCGTTAATACAGTATAAGGACCAGCAAGCGGGCTTCCTACATCTGTACTAACTCCAGTTGCTTCATTAGGATCGATAGTTTGGTTATTACTTTCATAGCCTAAAAAGTCAAGCATTCCCAAATCATTCCCACTTCTATCGATTCCAGGCATTATTTGAGAACCATAGGCCATAGGTGCAGTAGCTAAATCTGCAATTGTCAAGAAAGTAGCATGTCCTTCCGATGCATCATCCGAATAAGCTAGAGACCAGATAATATTTCCATCGGCATCTTCTAGAATTATTTCATCAAAAGTATTACTTAAAGCACCTCCGGAAATTTCAATTATTTCGGATCTTACGGCACCACCAAACCAATTGACTTCAAAATCAGTTTTATTTCCATTAACTAAGACTACATAACTTCCTGAATTCAGAACATAGGCAGGCAAGGTAATATCGTCAGAATCTTCATCCTTTATTTTCCAGTTTTCTAGATCAACTGCTTCTGAGCCATAATTGAATAATTCTATATATTCAATCCCCCCTGATTCTACACCCTCAACGTCATTTAGAAATTCTGTAATCGCAACCGCTGCTCCTACTGGTGGTTTTTTAACTGGATCTAATCCGGCGCTACCTGGTAAGCTATTGATGGATTTAATCGACCAAACTTGACCGGCTGTGGTGGTACTAACAGAAATGGTTTCAGAGAAAGATCCATCTTGTGCGCCGTTGTCAGATTGATCATTGGTACAATTACAGGGATCATCCGCAAGAAAATCATTCTGAGCGGAACAGTTGACTAAACCAATACTTAAGGACGTATCGTCAACTTGATTGTTGTTGGCATCCTCAATATTATTTATTACCAATAATGCATCTAGGGCTGTTGCCTCTTCTGGGATATCCACAAGAACGGTAAATGCTCTTTCAGTTTTGGAGAAATCCTCTCCATTGATACTAAAAGTAAAGGGTGCAGTACCACTGATAAATTCAACCTGGATGGCAATTTGTTGCCCAATACAAATAAAATCACTAGTCCTAAATGTTGCTGCTACTTGTACGGCGTTTGGCTCTCCGGGAGTTGGTGTCGTAGCAAGCCAGACCTCTCCACATTCACCGATTCGTGAAATGGACTCTGTGTCTTCATTATCATTAGCATCTTCGTTGTATTGAACCGTCTCTCCTAATGCGCTTAATAATTCTGGATCATCAGCTTGACCAGTATCATAAACTAAAGCACTTAAGATATCTTCTGAATCTACATTTGTAATTGGCGTTCCGAAAGGAAAATCTGTATCACTACCTATTAATAGGGCGATAGCATCTGCACCACTTTGGATTATATTATCATTGATGATTAAAGCAACATTAGCCACATTAGCATTTCCAGCGACAAAAAAGCCATCTGCATCTAGGCTTTGTCCATCTAAATCAAAGGCCTCATAGGCTTGATCGTTATTTCCATTGAAAAGAACTAAAACCAGGCCATTCAAAGAAGCATTAGGATCTCCTGATAATTCTATAAATTCGTCTGCATCTGTTCCTGCTTGTTGAACATCAACCTCATTGATACAAACCATCGGTGGCATAAAGTAGCTGGCACCAGGCGTGGGAGTTTGTGCACCAAAAATAGCACCACAGTCTTCCAGTCTAGAAATGGTCTCTGTATCTGAATCCGCGGGTTGGTTGGTAACGCCTAAGCTAGTAGCTAAAGCCAAATCAGAACCATAAGCAATGGCATCGATTAATTTATTAGTTGTCGAAGTCGTACCATTTGGAAAATTGCTAGCATCGTCAAAATATAGTGCGACGGCATCTGATCCATTTTGTAAGCCGCCGTTTGCAAAAGTCAAATCAACATTACTTGCTCCAGCATTACCAACAACAAAAAAGCCATCTGCATCTAAGCTTTCTCCATCTAAATCAATAGTACGATAAGAAACATCCCCATCTCCATTAAAAAACACCAAAATAACTCCATCTAAAGAAGTTCCAGGTGCGCCAGAAATTTCTATGAATTCTTCTGTATCTGACCCCGGCGTATTGGCATCTAATTCATTGATACAGATTTCTGGTGGAAGGATATTTGATTCTCCGGGAGTTGGTGTTTGAGTAGTCCAGATATCTCCGCAATCTTCAGTTCGGGAAATGGATTCAAAGTCCTTATTATCATTCTCGTCTTCGTTATATTGGGTAGTTTCACCGAGACTAGAAAGTAAGGTATCATTATCACCTTCATTAGTGTCATAAACAATGGCACTAATTACATCACTTAAATTAACGGTTGAGACCGCAGTACCACTTGGAAAGTCAGCTGCATCCCCGATTAAAAGGGCGACGGCGTCTGCACCATTTTGCAAATCATCCGTGCCGAAAGCTGCGAGGTTCACATTAGGGACACTTGAGCTTCCGATCACAAAGAAACCATCTGGTCCAATATTTTCATTATCAAGATCTATTGCTGTATAAGACTGATTATTGCTTCCATTAAATAAAACCAAAACTAGTCCACTTAAAGAAGCTCCAGGATCCCCAAATAATTCCACAAACTCCATACCATCTGGATTAGGGGTTTGATCTACATCGATCTCATTTATACAAACTGTCGGTGGCGTGAAGTTGGTGGCGCCTGGAGTTGGAGTTTGTGTTGCCCAAGTATCACCACAGTCTTCGGTACGAGAAAGAGATTCCGTATCTGAGTCTGCAGTTTGAGGTGATACACCAAGAGCTGAGGCCAAAGCTGCGTCTGATCCATAAACTACTGCATCAATAATGTCTATTGTAGTTGCTGCAGTGCCGTTTGGAAAGTCAGATGCATCTCCTACATAAAGTGCAACACCTTCTGGTCCATTTTGGATGCCATTAGTAGTAAATTGAACTAAGTCTACATTAGGGACACTTGCACTTCCAATCACAAAGAAACCATCTGCACCAATATTCTCACCATCTAGATCTATTGCGGTATAAGACTGATCATTGCTACCATTAAATAACACTAAGACTAAACCAGCTAAAGTAGCTTCAGGAGTACCTGATAGTTCAATAAATTCTTCACTATCCGTTCCATCTTGAGCAGCATCTACTTCGTTGATGCAGACATCTGGAATGGTAAATGGGGTATTAGTAGCACCCGGAGTTGGTGCTTGAGTGGTCCAGGTATCGCCACAATCTGCCGACCTAGCAATAGATTCATTGTCTTTATCACCACCTTCATCTTCATTTATTTGTGGAAGACCTGGAGTTAAAACATCAATTAAACCAGAATCATCTGAGTCATTGGTATCGTAAACAACCGCACTAATTAGGTTGGTGGCCGTAACCGGAGTACCTGTTGGAAAATCACTTGCATCCCCTATAAAAAGGGCTACCGCATCAGGTCCATTTTGTAGCCAATTCGTTGCAGGGATTCCTGTATTAAAATCCGCACCTGTTAAATTACCAATTACAAAAAAACCATTGCCATCAAGAGCTTGTCCGTCTAAATCTATTGCACTAAGAGAAACATCATTACTACCATTAAACAATACCAAAACTAAACCATCTAAAGGCGTATTGGGTAAACCAAATAACTCAACAAATTCTTGATTATCAGTCCCTGCTTGGTCCGAATCTACTTCATTAATGCATACATTGGGTGGTGCCGAAAAAGCCGTACCATCAATCTGTGTACCTGGAGAAAAAAGAGCCCCACTCGCTCCCGTAGCTGTACTATGCTTTACAAATCCACCAGTTAAATCTGGATCTCTGGTTAAGGATTGATTATCATTACCTTCTGAACCATAGGTATATGTAGTAATTTCTATATCGTTCTCATCTACAATTATCACAGCATCCCCTCCATTATTTAAACTCAAAGCACCACTTGAAGCAGTAACAAATTGTGCGCCTCCGAAACCTCCAGCTGGAGCACCACCACCAAATACTACAATTGCACTGCCTGCATCAAGAATGGTATTGGGTGCAAATTCATGTTTAACACCAATGGCATCAGATAGTGTCCATCCAGATATGTCAATAGGATCCATTCCACTATTTACTAGTTCTACAAACTCATCATCAGTACCATCCCGCGTACCATCTCCATTGGCGTCACCAGCAGTTCCAGAAGCTGGATCGGCATGAATTTCATTAATCACCAAATCTGAATCAGCAAAAAAGGTGGCAAAATTTTCGGTTTCTTTTTCTGGTTGAACTAGAGGGTTCTCAGAAACCAATAGTGTCAAAAACACCAAAAAGCCCAAAGATAGGAAACGTGTAGAAGAGTGCTTCATGAGTATATACTTAATGATCTGTTATCCAAATAGTTACATTCCAAATGCTAGGTCAAAGCATTGGCTAAAATTTAAAAAGTAAAAAGGTCGCGTCTGTCGTCTTAATTTGTCTACGTAAATATAAGCTTTAGGTTCCAGCTTTTCAAAAACTAGGGCCGTTAACACCTTACCAAAAAGGTATTATTTTTGGAATGTAAAATGGAAGTTAAGATTGAGTAGCTTCTTACATTAGCAAGGCAAAAAGCAATTGTGCATATACGACCTTGACAATGATAGAAACAGGCATCATGATCGTGAAACCTAAATTGGGTAATTTGTTGCCTGCTTTTGCTAAAGCAAACTCTAGAATAGCGGGTTGATTGGAGACCATTCCTGTAAGGAAACTAAAAGGAATTTTGAGCACTTTATAACCAACCAATAAAGTGGCCAGTGCAGTAAATACACTAATGACGATCGAGGCTATAAAAACAAAGCCACCTTCGCCTTGAGCTACGGTTGCCACAAATTGATGGCCAGAATTCACTCCAATACCGGCTAGTAAAAGCATCAAACCTAATTGTCGCAACAGCAGGTTGGCACTGTAAGGTAATTGCCAATTGATTGGTCCTGTACGGCGTAACCCGCCAAGAATCAAACCAACAATAATCGGGCCTCCTGCGTATCCCAATCGGAAACTCAAACCACCAGGCAGCTCGAAAGTGACCATACCTAATAATAAGCCCAATGCTAAGCCTAAGCCAAAGGATAATAGGTTGATTTTACTCAGTTGATCGAAGGAATCTCCGAGTAGACTTTTCAATTCTTTCAGGTCTTTTCTACGGGCCACCAAGCGCACTCGATCGCCCAATTCCAAAACCGTCCTGGAGTTAGCGAGTAAGTCTATATCACCACGACGAACGCGCGTGATCAAAGCTGAAAAACGTTCGTTCAAATTCAACGCGGCCAATTTTTGGCCAACTACCTTGTTATTGGAAACAAAAATTAAATCGGTAGAATACTCCGACTGGTCGAAGGATAATTTAAACGGTAGGATATTCCCCAATTCGTTCGCTACAGCTTCTACTTCTTCTCGGTCGCCAACGACTGCGACCTTATCTCCCAGCTCGAAAGTGGTGTCCCAATTGGTCAATTCCACTTTTCCAGCACGATCCAAACGCCCAAAAATAACCGTCCAATCCTGTTCTGCTTTGAGATCTCTAATGCTCTTTCCAGTCAGTGATTCATTGGTTACTTCTAAGGTATAACTGGCAATGTCTTGCCGGACTGGATAGACTTTCCTTAATGCCCGCTCTTCTGCCTGATAATTGATTTTGAATAATTTCTCCATCAGGATGATGGCCATCATTGGCCCCAAAACGCCCATTGGATAGGATAAAGAGTAAGCAATAACCCCCAACTCGCTCACCCGTTTTTTTGCCGCTGCATCTAAGTTTGCATTACTTATTTGATCTAACACACCTGCCAAAGCTGGGGTGTTGGTGGTGCTACCCGCAAAAAGTCCAGCAGTAGTTCCGGCGTCAAAAAAGAATAAAAAATGGAAAAGGATGGTGATGCCAGCTGAAAAGGTCAGCATAACAAATACGAAAATTAAATCTCTAGAACCCCGCTGTCGGAAAAGCTCGAAAAAACTGGGCCCACTACCTAGACCAACGGAGTAAATAAAGATGGTCAAGCCTAAAAAAGTGATCACTTCCGGAATCTTCAAATCAGGGCTTAAACTACCAAAAAACAAGCCCACAAAAAGCACCGCTGCTACGCCTAAGCCTGATCCTTTTACCTTAATACTCCCGATGCCATAGCCTATTCCGGCTACCACGAATAAAAGTAAAATAGGATTTTCAATAAAGGCTTGTACCATGGCGCAAATATAGAGAAGTTGTTTACAACTAAACAACAAAGGTCTTATAAAAAGAACTGAATAAGCTGTACTAATGCAATAAAAAATAAGACTAAGCCAATTATTTTATTCATCAAGGCAGATATTCTGCCTAAACGGTGGGCAATCCGATTACTAAGTAGTGCGTATAAATAAAGACAAGCCATCTTTCCAAGAGCTGCCCCAAGTACAAAAGATAAAAGCAAGTCCAAATGCTCCGTACAGGAAATGTCTACATAGTTCTTTAAATTGTAATAACCAATCACGAAAATCCAATACGGAATAGCTTGAGGATTTAGAGTAGCAATAATAAATCCCTTTAAAAAGTTGTTCTTACGTTTGTATTCTGGGCCATCGGTACTGGGTTTCTCTTTTTTAAAAAAGAAATATAATCCACCTAATAAAAAAACGATCATTACCAGGATTGATATCCATTTACTCGTAGTAACCTGCTCGTTAAGCACCCAATAAAAAGAAAGGGAAAAATAGGAATAAGCAAACTCAACAATAGCAGCTGGGATTGCGAAAATTATAGCGCCTTTCATCCCATCTCTTAAGGTAGCATCCACTACGGATAGATTAATTGGACCAAACGGGATCGTACCAATAAAGCTGCCTAAAAAACCTAATACCAAATAGAAAAAATCATTTGGGCTCATTCAGATTGGTTTAAAGTAGTTTTCGAAGCTAAAATTAAAAAAATATGCAAAGACAACATTAGCTAATTGACAAAACTTAGTAGACCTTGGACCAATGAAAAAACGATTGGCCCGATCACACATTTCGTTATTTAAAGTGTTCTCTAATGTATAAGGAGTATTCCCTCAGTATCAAGAGTACGGTTTAAATACATATTTGAAACAGATTATGTAATTTTACCATGCCTTGCATCTAGTTAATAAAAGCATTTACATGAAGCGATTAAAAAAAGTATTCATCGGTCTTTTTATTTTTCTTGTTCTAATCATCGGGGCGATGGCTGCCATCCCCTTTTTGTTCAAGGATCGTTTAGTTGAAACGACCAAGGACCTCATCAATGAAAACATCAATGCAACAGTTGATTTTGGTGCGGTAGGCTTGAGCCTGTTTCGGGACTTTCCCAATCTTACTTTATCACTAAAAGACATTCATATACTCGTCCTAGCAAATGGTAAGGCCAACTATGACATTGCCAAACCAGTTACCACCGCGGCGCAGCCTAATCCTGAGGCAGCTCCCGTAAACTACCAAATAAAACTAGATCAATACAGCATCAAAAATGGGAAATTGATTTATGATGATGCCAGCTTAAACACCTTTGTAGATCTTAGTGGTCTAGACCACCAAGGTAGTGGTGCATTTACAGCTACTGTATATGACTTAAATACAAAAACCAATATTGAGGATTTGACTGTTAATTATGGTGGCGTTGCCTATCTTAATCAAGCAACAGCTCAGTTGGATGCTATCTTTAATATTGATCAAAGCACCAATACTTATCGGCTGAAGGATAATAACCTGATTGTAAATGCTTTGCAACTGGTTGCTAATGGGATGATTCAAATGAAGCAAGACGACATCATTCTTGATCTAGATGTAGATGCACCGAAAAATGAATTTAAAAACCTCCTATCCATTATTCCTGGAGCTTATTTAAAAGGATATGAGGATGTAAAAGCAGATGGTCAGTTTCTTTTAAATGCCAAAATTGAAGGAATTTATAACGGCGCACAAGAGAAAATGCCTGCTTTTGCTGCCAATTTACAAGTGAGCAATGCGGACGTCCAATATCCCGATCTTCCGCTAGGCATCTCTAATATTGCGGCCCAAGCATCTATCAATAGTCCGGGTAGTAATTTAGACCAAATGACGGTAGACATTCCAAAGTTCAATTTACAAATTGGATCTAATCCAGTCGCTGGCCGTTTTCAACTAAAAAAACCACTTTCCAACCCAACGGTAGACACCAAAATTAATGGCAAATTAGACTTAGAAGAATTGGCACAAGCCTTCCCCGTGGAAGGTTTAGAAACGATGACTGGTCAAATAGTTGCCGATATTGAAGCAAAAGCAAGCATGAGAGAAATCGATCAGGGAGACTATGAAAATGTTAATATGAAAGGTGCTTTTCAAGCGCAGAATGTTCTTTATAAAAATAGTGCTTATCCGGCGATCCAGGTAAATCAAATAGACATGAATCTCAGTCCAAAATACGTGGCAATTGAGGAAATGGATATGAAATTGGGGAAAAGTGATTTAAAAGGAAATGGCCGCATTGACAATATCTTGGCTTACTTCTCCCCTAATACCACCATGCGTGGTCAACTTAAAGTCAGCTCAGATTACTTTTTAGTGGATGAATGGATGCCTGCTGCCGCAGAAACCTCTGCAGAACCTAGTGCAGGACAATTGGATACAAGTAATACAGCTTCCTCAGAAATGGAAGTTTTTGACCGCTTCGACTTCTCCGTTGATGCGCAGGCTAAAGAAATCGTTTATGATCAATACACGCTAAAAAATTCAGCTTTAGTTGGAAGCTTCCAGCCCAATGCCTTGGATATCCGACAAGCAGCCACCCAAATTGATGAAAGTGATATTAGCATGAATGGTCAGATCAACAACTTGATGGACTATGTCTATAAAGGGGAAACGCTTAAAGGAAAGGTAAATATCAACTCTAATTACCTGAATTTAAACCCTTTTATGACCATTGTAGATTCTGCTGAAGGCACCTCCACACCGACAAGTCCAGCAGAGCCTAGCGAAGCCGACTTATTAGAAAATGGCGTCATTTTAGTACCCGAAAACATTAAAGTAGATATTAATGCTAATATTAAGGATCTTTTGTATACGAATATGAAAATCAAGAACTTAGCTGGGCTGCTTAAAGTGGATCAACAAGCCGTAGAATTAAGAGAAGTAAAAGGCAATACGCTTGGGGGCGCCGTTACTTTTAACGGATTATATGATACAGAAGATCCTACAGAGCCGTATTATGGTATGAAACTTTCCTTGGACCGACTAAATTTCCAAGAGGCTTTTAAAACCCTTAACACCTTCCAATTGCTCGCACCAATTGGACAGTTTATTGAAGGAATAATGAATACTTCTTTGAGTTTAGATGGTACCTTAGGTAAAGGCATGATGCCTAATCTCAACACCCTAAATGCAGCAGGCTTTCTAGAAACCATCGATGGTACCATTAAAAAATATCCGCCACTTGAAAAGCTGGGAGACAAACTACGAATCATCGAGTTAAAATCAGGTCTCGCTATTGAGAATACTAAAAATTGGTTAGAAATTAATAATGGGATGGTAGAGGTCAAACCCTTTGATTTTAAGGTGGACGATATCCCAATGACTATTGCTGGTAAACATGGCCTCACTCAAACCATGGATTACAACATTAAAGCAACCATCCCTAAAGATAAAATTGATAACAATGCCCTTAGCGATGCGATTGGACAAAGCCTCAGCGTAGTCAGACAACAAGCCAGCAAATTGGGTATCCAAATTGATGAAGCAGAATCTATTGATGTGATGATCAACTTAACTGGAACCATTAAAGACCCCAAGTTTAAAGTCCAACTACTCGGTGCCGATGGGCAAACCAGCGTAAAAGAAGTGGTTGCCAATAAAGTACAGGAAGAAGTTGATAAACAAAAAGAAAAGCTGGGTCAAGTGGTAGAAGAAGAAAAAGAAAAATTAGCTCAAAAAGCAGATCAAGTTGTTGACTCAGCCAAAACAGTGCTTTATCAAAAAGTCGATGATCTTAAAAAAGAAGCAGGCAGTAAGGTCGATTCTTTAATCAAAATGAAAGCGGATACT
Source organism: uncultured Saprospirales bacterium (assembly GCA_964021975.1). Classification (GTDB taxonomy): domain Bacteria; phylum Bacteroidota; class Bacteroidia; order Chitinophagales; family Saprospiraceae; genus DATFKA01. The sequence continues at coordinate 11,862 of CAXIDD010000044.1, forward strand.
TTACTAAAAAAGGAGGCCAATAAAGTTCTGGACACCTTACTCACAAACACGGAAATTGATAAGGTCAAACAGGCATTAGAAAAATTTAATCCATTTAAAAAGAAAAAGAAAAACACAGCGGATACCACCAAAACAGGGAGTGGTGACGACTAATTGAAACGCAACCAGTCGTCTTTAGATAAAACATAAATTACATTGTGATCAAAGCCGGGGTCCTTTCGCTCCGGCTTTTTTAGGAAATAATTTTTTTCTAATAAATGTAAAGACCGCGCATTGGCATAATGGGTAAAAGCTTCAACCTGTTCCAAATCTAAAGTTTCAAAACCAAAATTAAGGATTGTCCTGACTGCCTCTTGCATGTAACCTTTCCCATGAAATAAGGTATGCAGCGTATAACCCAATTCCGCCGTTTTGCTATCTTCTGAAAAATTCCATAAACAAATACTTCCTAGAGGATGCCCTTCTTTTTTAGTCTCTAAGATCAAATAAAGCACCAGATTGGCCTGAATTTTTGTTTGCATAGACTTTATAAAATCTATGGCCGCTTGATCATCTTTCATCAGATCTCGTATGATGAATTGGTTGATCTCTGGGTCTGCCCGCAGTTGATAAATGATAGCCTTATCTTTCGGCAGCACAGGCCTAAGCACTAAGCGCTCCGAACTTAAGCGGATGTTTTGAAATGGAATTGAATTTTTCACCTTTACTTTTCTTTAATTAGAGGAATCGCTTCTTTTAGGGTGAGGTGTGTGAACGTTTTGGCTTTTTCAACGTGTTGCTCACAAAACCATTCACGGCCTGCTGGATGGCCTACCTTTCGCTGCTCTTTCATGCGCTGATTAAATTCTGCCTCTTCTTGGCTTAGTTTAAAATAAACCAATCCTCCTTCAGTTGAACCTGGCGAAAAACGAGCAAAACAAATAGCACAAATTGGTGGTCTCATAATTGTTTTTTGTTTGATTACTGAATTGACTATAATTTACAAACTGATTATTCGAAGTTACCTGAATAACCTAACCGATGACTAATTTATAGCCTGCACCTCTAATGTTAATAATTTTGATCGAAGGATCTTTTTTCAAATGTTTCCTAAGTTTGGAAATGTAGACATCCATACTTCGAGAGTTAAAAAATGAATCATCGCCCCATATTTTTAAAAGGATACTCGATTTTTCTAACAAGCTGTTTTGATGCTGGCAAAATAAAGCTAATAACATTGCTTCTCTTCCCGTTAAAACGATGCTTTGAGCACCCCAATCTAACGTCTGTCGCATACTATCGAAATAATATTGACCAATCTGCCATTCCGTTTGTTTGGTATTTTCTTGAGGAGGCAATAAGCGCTGATCATTCAAAAGCACTTTAATACGGATCAGTAACTCCTCAATAGAAAACGGTTTGCGCAGATAATCATTTCCACCTGATTCAAAGCCTGTCACCACATCTTGAACCTTAGATTTAGCCGTTAAAAAAATAATCGGCGTTAAGCGATCAGTGTTTCTAATTTGTTTGGCCAAATCATAACCATTTGATTTGGGTAACATAACATCTAAGATCAATAAATCTGGCGCTTGTTGATGGTAGGCTTTCAGGGCAGATTCCGCTTCAGAAAAATGTTGCACAGCATAGCCTTGTTGTACCAAACTATCTTTTACAATCATTGCTAGAGAAGGCTCGTCTTCTACGAATAAAATCTGGTATACTTTAGCCATGTTCTTGAGGTAATTGAATGATGAATTGTGCGCCTCCTTTTTTGCTTTCGCTGATTGAAATTTTTCCGTCTAGCCGATTAACTAAATCTTTGACATAAGCCAATCCTAAACCGTGTCCATCGAGTTGAGTGCTCAATTGATAAAACCGTTCAAAGACTTTTTCGCGTTGATCACTAGGGATTCCTAATCCATCATCAGAAATAATTAGCTGGAAGTCTCCTGCACTTTTATTCATCAAAATTTCAATTTCTAAATGTGCTTTAGGATGATGTTTGATGGCATTGCCAATTAAATTATCACAGATAGATTCAAAGGTAAAACGATCTGTCTTGATTTGCTTGGAAGGGTAGCTATTTTGTAATTTGAAACTAATGATTTTACCTGACTTAAGCTTATACCGGTCCATTACAAGCTGAATTATTTCCTGATAATTCACTGGACTAAGGTGCATCGATTGAGGGGCTCTTTTATAAATACTATTGCGCAATAAATCATCTACCATTTTTGATAATCGGGCAATGGCTTGCTTTTGTATTTGAATGTATTTTGCAGCTTTCTCTGGTTCTTTGAGGACACCGTATTTTTCCATCCCTTCGTTTGCTGCTCTCAAAGTGGCGATCGGGGTTTGTAGTTCGTGGGAAATATTATCCAAAAAATCTGCTTTGATTTCTGCTAGTTTTTTTTGCTTAACAATGGTACGAAACAGCATAAAAAAAGTCAGCCCTGTAATTAAAACAATAAAGAGAGAACCACTAATACTTAACCAAGCTTTTCTAAAGATATCCTGGAATGGCCTTTTAAAATAAGCAAATACTTCCCACTGGTCACTGTATAAATCGGTAGGGAGGGTTTCAGTTTGCCATTGGTTTTTAGGTGTGCTAGGGAAAGAATCTTTTTCCATACTTGCTAATAAACCAAATTGATAATCAGAATATACTTGATCTTGCTGAAGTAAGGAATCATAAATGGTACGTAAGCGGTTGGTATCAACTACCGTAGCATCCGTTAATTCAATCATCTCTTCACCCAGGGCATTTGTCCAGAAATAGATCGCGTTATCATCTAAATAATCGCCAGCTGCTTTGACGATTCGATCTATGGCAGCAAGGAGGTTTTCTCTGTTAAGTTCATTCAATAATTTAGGATCACTTTGAAAGGTAATACTGGTATATTTCTCCTCTGATTGAGCATCTTGAATAGAATAGACCGTTTTCATTTCTGTGCTATCTATGCTTGCGGAAACTCTTATTCGAGTAGTATCTAAAAGAATAGCTCTAAAGGAATCTAACACGATATTTTTACGTTCTTCCCGCTCTAATGCTACCGCCATTGTAAAGGATTCATTAATCGACTGTTTAAATTCAAATTGCTTGACTTGAAAATCATTGAAACTGAAGTAAGCCTGCAGTCCTATCAAACTGAATAGGGCTAGGAATAAAAAGATAATGGTATATGACAATGGTCGGTTCATATCCTAAAGATAAGACGATCGAAACTGTAAAAACTCCCGTTTAACATAAATTTACACTTCTTAAGAATCGATTTCGCTATTCTCCTATCAGGCACAACTTAATTTTGAAGAAAAACAAAACATATGAAAAAGATCTTCAAACTATTTTTGCTTTCCTTCTATCTAATCAATGGCCTATATGCTACCCCAATCGAAATTGGTATGGCTATTCC
>CAXIDD010000045.1:0-15233 GCA_964021975.1 uncultured Saprospirales bacterium
CTACCATACTGCTTTTATTGGTAAGTGGCATCTTGGTTGGGATTGGGCTTTGCGCGCTAAACAAGACACCACCGGTGAGGGATGGAATTCTTCTGATTTTGACTTTATCGACTTTGCTAAACCAGTAACCAATACACCAAATGATTTAGGCTTTGACTATAGTTATGGACATTCCGGTTCATTGGATATGGCGCCTTATGTTTATGTTGAAAATGGGCAAGCAACCGCCCTCCCAGATACGGTTACCGTCAATACTGGTAAATATTCCTGGTGGAGAGAAGGCCCTACCTCACCTGATTTTATCCATGAACAAGTAACACCTAATTTCTTTGAGAAAGGTATTCAGTATATTCAAGAACAATCGGAGGAACCCAATCCCTTTTTCCTGTATTTACCCATGCCTTCCCCTCATACGCCTATTTTACCAACTCAAAAGTGGCAGGGGAGTAGTGGGCTGAATCCTTATGCAGATTTTGTGTTAATGATAGATGATTATATTGGTCAGATAGCAGCTACCTTGGAAACTCAGGGCATTGCAAAAGAAACGCTCCTGATCATCACAAGTGATAATGGCTGTTCACCAGCCGCAAAAATGGAAGAATTGATTGCTCAGGCACATTATCCGAGTGGAGAATTCCGTGGACATAAAGCAGATATTTTTGAAGGTGGACACCGAGTACCTTTTATCGCTCGTTGGCCAGCAAAAATCAAAGCAGGTAGTGTTACGGACCAAACCATTTGCCTGACTGATTTGATGGCTACTTTTTCAGCTATTGTTGGCTATGACTTGCAAGATAATGAAGGAGAGGATAGCTACAACCTTTTGCCTATCTTAGAAAATAACGCATTAGATAAGACAATTAGGCCAGCTACTGTTCATCATTCAATCAATGGTAGTTTTGCAATACGTCAAGGCCATTGGAAGTTAATTATGTGTCCTGGTTCGGGCGGTTGGAGTTTTCCAAGACCCCAAAATAAAGCCGTTATTGATACCTTACCTCCTGTTCAACTATTTAATTTAGAAAATGACCCAGGTGAATCTACCAATTTAGAAGCAGAAAGTCCCGAAAAAGTAAAAGAACTAAAAGCTTTATTGGTTCAGTACATCAAAGAAGGGAGAAGTACACCAGGTCTTGTACAAAAGAATGACGACATTGATTTTATCTGGAAACAAGCTGCATTTGCGTTCGAATAGTAGTAGTCAGGACGTTTTGATACTATTTTTTCCTTTAAATTGAGACTAACCTCTCTTACTTAAGAAGCAAATTCAAATAGCTTCTAAGTAAAAGGCAGCACAAAAACATAGGTTAATGCTGCTTCTTAACAACAGCAAAAAAGAAATAGTATGAATATCGCAAAATCAATAATTGATTTTTTTAAGAAAAAAGATACACCTGAAGCAGTAGCAACTCCAGCTGGAATTTGTCCGAATTGTTGGGGAAGGGAAGAATATGGAGGACATTTCTATGCCCGGGTCAAACAAGAAAACTTAGATATCAATAATCTAGAATCAAATGTTGGTTGGGTTCAGGCTTATGCCAATAAATATCTAGCTGGAATTGCTCTAAAAAGAACTGGAAATGGAGAAGCACTCGTTTGTGAAACATGTCAAGTAAGTTACCAACACTCAGATGAACACACCTCTGTCTAAAGTAAATATGAAAGTTTATCTTGAAAATCCAGAACGCTATGAACTTCGATCTGGGAAGGTATCAGGTGCGCCCCTTTGTCCTTATGGGAATCATTATAAATGGATTGGATACGATAAAGCAACTGGAACTTACCTCCGTTTTACCAAATCCGTTTTTAAAATATTGATTCAAAAGACTTAAGTGTTGGGCTAAATACAAAAATGATCCTACAACATAATGTGGAAGGATCATTTTAGCCTGTCTAAAAAAGATTACTAAACTATTCTTTAGCGTCAGTCGGAGAACTAATGACTTCATATAGTCCTTGCTTAACTCGCTTTTCAAAGTCTTCTTTAGGTACAGGCATCTTCCGATTTAAGCTAATCATCTTAATCGTAACGGTACTACTTGTTTCTTTGACGATTTGTACTTTAATACTTCTGGCTGCCATGACTCTATTATTATTGTTTGAAAAAAATCTTAGTAAAGGAGAAATATTAAATATTTCTCCTTTACTAAGTAGGATAAAAATTTGAGCTTTACCCTACAAAAATCAGTAGCTTATTTAGCTAGCAATTGCTGAAACTGGAGTGGCCGCGTCAACGAATTTCTTACCATTCCACATACCTAACCATTCGCAATCTTTACCAATTCTTTGGTATTGGAGAAAAGTATCCACAGCAGATTTCTTGGTATTTCGGAAGATGGTGATGTTATTAGGCGTAGACTTGATGGTAAAATAAAACTTGTCTTTCCCTAAAGAAATGTTTTTGTTTGGACGCATAAGTGAAAAATTTAATTAAAAAATAGATGGAGAGCAGAAACCTAATTCTGAAACCATCGAAGCTATTCTTTTTAAAATGGATTTTAAATATTCATCGTGCCTTGCTCCATAGCCATATAAGTAAGCATCACACTTCAGTAATCCAGAATATTTGGCAATCAATCTTACACACAGGAGGGTGGTATATTTTATGCTATGACTAGGACTTTATAGTGGACAGGACAGTAGTTTGGATCTAGACTTCTTGATCCCGCAAATAAGCTTCTCGCTTCATTGCTTTTAAAACCTGGTTGCGTTTTCCAACGGAAGGTTTTGTATATTCTTTTCTCCTTCTTAGTTCTTTTAATATTTGGGTATCTCTTACTTTACGTTTGTAGCGTCTTAATGCTCTGTCAATACTCTCACCGTCTTTTACTTCAATAATTAGCATAAATAAATTTAATTTTTAATAAATGAATCTTAATGAAAAGGCTTTATAAATGAATGGAACCCATAACCTTTCCTATAGAAGAACAAACAAGCCTTTTAATTAGTTCCTTTTTAGACTAACTTTTAAGAATTGCAAGGGCAAAGGTACTTAAAAGTAGCTACTTTTCAAAGCAATTATTGGGTTGTTTTGAGTGGGCTAGGTTGTTTTTGAGGATCTATCACCGGTGTGCTGGTACTATTCTGTTTTTTGGCAATTAAGCTTTGAGAAAAAAGGTGGGAAGCACCCGTTCCTACACCAACTACAACCCGCATCGCTTCCTCCGGACGAATATTTGAGAATACCAATTGACTTTCCTCTACTAAAAATATAAAACCATTAGTTGGGTTGGGGCCAGTAGGGACAAAAATAGAGTAGCGCCCATCTGAAAATTTATCAGATACGAAGCCAATCATTTTAGTACCTGAGTTGAAGACGTCAACTTCTACTACTTCACTAAAAGGCATTTTATCTGTATTCCCTAGAAACTGTTGTACGGTATCTCTTAAAACCGTGTAGAGTGGGATTTTAGAAAGTATTTGCTGGTCAAAGTAATTCCAGAATTCCTTGCCCATATTTGTCTGCACAAAAATACCTAAAATGAATAAGATCGTAAGCATAATCCCCAAAGCAGTTAAATCAACTACCCAGGCAGCTAGGTCACTATTCAAATCAATTAGTTGTTTGATGGGTGCTGTTATTCGCTGAGCTTGCACCCAAAGAAAACGGGTAGCAGCATATACTAAAGTTAGCGGAAGAACCAATACAATACCACCCACAATACTGGCAATTATAAACCGCCTAATGTGCTTGAAAAAGGATTTGTTAGCCCGCTGGACGGATTTAGACAGTCTTACCGGTCCAGAATTTTTATTTTTTGCGCTCATTTTGTAAGCATTATATTGATTTATTTTAATTTATATCCAAAAAATGATAATATTGTACCTATGTTCTAGGCTTTTATCACTTATCAGCATATACTTATAGCCTTATAGTCGATCATTTGTTCAGGGTTTAAACACTAAATATTTGTTTTACAACCCTAAGGGACTTTTGAAGCCAATACTAGTTTTATAAATATTTTGCTGATATTTTGTAGTGGCTCAATTAGCTTCTGATGGATAAACCAATGTCAAATTATCATGAAAACACCAGAAAAATTAAAAATATTATAGCATGAAAAAGGAAATTATTTTATTGCTCTGTCTGTCTTTCTTTTTTAGTTCTTGCGATTTAATAAACAGCCGGGGTAAAAAAAAGTTGGACCCAGAAACTTTATTTGCTGAGATGACTGGTGCGTGGCGTTTAAATCAGGCCGGAGCTGATGAAATCTGGTACTTTGCTCCTGATCGTACCTATGTTAAAATCATGCGCTACGATGAGGAATATGGCACCTGGGGCTTTGATGGAAAACAGGTTATTCTTACCGATATGAAAACCAAAGAAAGTATTGGTAATGATGTGGTGTTAGATAATAATATCCTCATCTTGAATACGACTAGCTTGATGAAAGATTCACTGGCCGTACAAGAGGTGGAAGCCAAACTAAGTGAAAAATTAGTTGGCATCTGGAAAAGTCAAATTGACGAAACAGAATATGAATTCCGAGCAAATAACTTTATGTTGGTTCGGTATGCAGACGAAATGACCGAAGACGGTTTTTGGAAAATTGAAGGGAACCAACTCATCGAAAATGAATTAGCTTCTAGTAAAGCACCTATCTATTTTGATGACAATCAAATGCAATGGAGCGCCCAAACCTTTAATAGAATTGGGGACGTTGATCCTTCCCAGGTACAGCCCGTCAATAAGCCTAAAGACGGGGTCATTGAAATCAAAGGTCAAGCCATCGATCGCCATAGCTTTAATGCCAACCTAGGAAATTTTGGGAGAGTCACCTTCGATCCACATTGGGAAGATCGTTATGGAGCCAGCAAGGTTCATTATTACTTAACCAGAAATGGAACAGCTACCTACGAATTTCCACCATTTGGAAATGCCAAAGGAAAGTTTGAAGGCTTGCGCTCCGTTGCGGCTCGGGATGTTAATAGTGATGGTAAATTAGATATTATTGTAATGGCAGATTATGTCCAAAACGGACCTGATAACAAGGAGCAAGTTGCTGGGATCAATGGTATTTATATCAATAAAGGATCCTCTTTTGTCTTTGATTCCAAACTAAGTCAAAAAGCCAATGCTGGTGATAATGTCCGTAATATTAGTGATATCTTGGCCTTGACCAAGACCCAAAACAATACGTCATCAGGGACTTCAGGTGGTAATAGAACTACAGCCAAAGCAGGAACAAGCACCAGTTTAGCTAAATATAAAGGGGACAATAGCATCTGTCGTATTCGCGTATCTTCCTTAAAAGGGACCATTGATTATAATAAAATTGGTCAACTTTCAGATCTGGGGATTTTAAGTTTTGAGCCTGCTGATAATGGTTATACTAGAGTTTACCTTGGTAAATATCTTGGAAAGTACACTGCTCATCAAATCTTAAGGACGGTGAAAAGCCGTGGATTTTCAAGTGCTTTTGTAGTAGTAGATGAGAACTTTATCAATGAATTAGGAGAAGGAGAACCTGCTTACTCTACTTATCAGGTAGCATCTAGTAAAAGACCAAATGTAAAAACTCTGAATGAGTTGGGAGATCAGTTTAGAGATGAGGTTTACCTTAGTTATTCCGGAGGAAATTACCGCACCTCTTTAGGTGTTTACCAAAAGTCCATTTATCCTTTCTTGGAGGCGCAGTATTCAGGATTGGCTGAAAGCCTTAATTATGGAGGTGGTTTCTCTAAGTTGATTAAATAATTTGCTTGGATAAAGCAGAATAGCTTCTTAAACAGCCTGTAGGATACAGAATTCCTACAGGCTGTTTACGTTAGAACAGTTGAAAAAAAGAAAAAAATTGCTTTCAATAGGAATAATTGTTATTGAAGTAAATAGATTTTCTACATTTATGTTAATTTTACGGCTAGCCTAAAAATAAATTTTAGCTTCTTAAAATTCAATCTGAAGATGAATGCAATAATTGATTTTTTTAGCCAGTTTCATCCTGCTATCCAAGCCTTAATAGCCACTTTGTTTACTTGGGGTGTAACGGCGCTTGGTGCCTCACTGGTATTTTTCTTCAAAACGGTTAATCAAAAAGTATTGGATTCCATGCTTGGGTTTGCCGCTGGGGTAATGATTGCTGCGAGCTTCTGGTCTTTATTAGCACCAGCTATTTCTCTGGCAGAAGAAATATCAACTTTACCGGCCTGGCTACCGGCTTTGATCGGCTTTATGTCCGGTGGCTTATTCCTGTATGCCATTGATCAATACTTACCCCATTTGCATTTAGGTTTTAAAAGAGAAGAAGCCGAAGGTGTGCCTACCAGCTGGCGACGAAGCGTACTGTTGGTATTGGCCATTACCATTCATAATATTCCTGAAGGTTTGGCAGTAGGAGTGGCCTTTGGTGCGGTAGCATCTGGAATGCCCTCTGCAACAATAGGAGCAGCTTTGGCTTTAGCCATTGGTATTGGATTACAGAATTTTCCGGAAGGCACAGCGGTTTCAGTCCCATTACGTAGAGAGGGGATGCCTCGTCGGAAAGCATTCTTTTATGGGCAGATGTCTGGAATAGTAGAGCCGATTGCTGGTGTTATTGGAGCCCTTGCGGTACTGGTAATGCAACCCATTCTACCTTATGCCCTGGCTTTTGCAGCCGGAGCTATGATTTATGTAGTGGTTGAAGAGTTGATCCCTGAATCTCAGCTATCTGGCAATACTGATTTAGCCACGCTTGCTACTTTGATTGGCTTTAGTGTGATGATGACACTGGATGTTGCCTTGGGCTAGGAAAAAAATAAAGGCATTTCATCCAGATGGAGAATGCCTTTAATTCAAAGTTTTAGGAATAAGTATATAAAAAACTTATCCGAATTAGTATGATTATTTTTTAGAACGTTGTATTTCAAACAGTTCGTATATTCTATATATTTAATAATAAATTCAATTTAAGGGATTTTTAGGCTTTTGTAGACTAAATTAGATTAGTAGGTTGGTTTAACTACCTAAATGTATACTAAACAACGATAAAATGCATATTTTGACACTTTAAGTCATTGGTTGTCAATTTGATGCTGCCCGGCAACAATCCAATCGATATTTAAGAAGATTAATTAACTTAGCTTAAGAATTCAGAATGAATAAAATGGACCAACTAAGAAAATTCCTGAATCCAAAGCATCGTATACTGACCCACTTGCTCTTCTGGGTGGCTTATACGTTATTTCTTTTGGTTTCCACCAACAGCATTGCAGACAGTTATTCTAGAGCACTTTTCTTTGTGCTTTCTACGCTGCCAGTTAGAATTGTTGCCACTTACTTTTTTATTTATTTGGTGATTCCAAAAATGTTGGATACTAAAAAATACCTTTCCTTAGCTTTGACTTTTTTAGTCATGGGAATTGCTTTTGGTTACTTAAACCGGTGGTCTCTACATGCTTATTATATACCGTTCTATCGGGCAGATTATAATTATGCAGACTACCCTTTAAGTCATATTGGGAAAGCTATTCAAAATGCCTTCCCAGTATTCACAGTTGTTTTTGCTGCAATTATCATTAAGTTAGTCAAAAGGAATTATCAACAAGAACAAGAATCACAAGATTTGGCAAAAGAAAAATTAGATGCCGAACTTAAATTTTTAAAAGGGCAGATTCACCCACATTTCTTGTTTAATACGCTCAATAACCTTTATGCCATCACCTTACAGGATTCTCCACGAGCTTCCGAAGTGGTCATGAAATTATCAACTTTTCTAGATTATATGCTTTATGAAGCAAATGTACCACGGGTACCACTGCGTAAAGAAATTGAGCAATTGAAAAACTTAATTGAATTGGAGCAGCTTCGATATGGAAATCGTTTAGAAGTAGCGTTTTCTGCCTCTGGAGATGTGACGCATAAAAGTATACCACCTCTTATCATGCTTCCTTTTGTTGAAAATGCTTTTAAACATGGTGTGAGTAAAAATATCGAAAATTCCTTTATTAGTATTGATATCGATATCAAGGATGACCGGCTGAATCTAAGGGTTGAAAACAGTAAAGGAGAAAAGGTACCGATGCGTAATAAAGAAATCTCAAAGGGCATCGGTCTGACCAATGTCAGAAGGCGCCTGGAGTTGATCTATGGCCCCAAAAACTACAATCTGCAAGTCTTTGATGAAGATGATATGTTTATGATTGTTTTAAAAATTCCACTTTTTACAGATCTCTCAAAATCTAGTAGCCCATCTAATTTAGTTTTTGAAAATTCCTTAACTTCTTAAACTAGTCTAATAGTTTATAGAACTAAGTCGTTTTTTATACCTTAGTATTTTGTTTTCTATTTATTTTGAAAATAGACAAACTACTAAGTATGAAAATTAATTGCTTGATCGTCGATGATGAGCCCTTGGCTTTGGATGTTATTGCTGCTTACATAGAACGGATAGATGGACTAGAGTTAGTAGGTCGTTGTGACAATGCCCTAAATGCTTTTGAAGCTTTACAGAATAATCAAGTGGACCTACTGTTCCTTGATATTCAGATGCCTAAATTGGATGGAATAGAGTTTATTAAAACACTTTCAAATCCTCCGAAAGTAATCTTTACCACCGCTTATCGAGAATATGCTATTGAAGCTTTTAACGTGGATGCCGTCGATTACCTCCTCAAGCCTATCCCTTTTGCACGATTCCTAAAATCAGTCAGTAAAGCCTTCCAACATTTAAACCTTAGTAATCCTAACGATCAAAAATCTTCCTCTGATTCAGGCAGCTCTGAAATCAATACGGATATGAGTATGGATGAAGCCAAACATATCTTTGTACGGGCAGACAAAAAAATGGTAAAAATTTACCTGAAGGATATCCTATACATTGAAAGTTTGAAAGATTATGTGATCATCCATGTTCCTTCTAAACGAATTGTAACCAAACAAAAAATTTCTTACTTAGAAGAAAAGTTGCCGGATGAATTATTTTTGAGAATACACCGCTCTTTCTTAGTATCGATTCCCAAAATTGAAGCTTTCTCTCCCAACCACGTAGAAATTTCTGGTAAAGAACTCCCGATCGGCCGATCTTACAAGAATGTGGTAAGCAAAGCTTTGTTCATTAATGACTAATCAACCATGCAAAAAGCTGTTTTTTTTCTTCTAATTAGCTGCTTTTCAAATGGCCTTTGGTCACAGGCTAAAAAGGATACCTTATTTATTGATGGTTCGAACGGAGTTAAGCCTTTGGTAGAAGCAGTAGCTGCTACTTTCCAGAAAAATTATCCTGATATCAAAGTGATATTTGGTGAAGGTATGAGTACCAGTGCCCGTATTGAAGCTTTACAAGCAGAGGAAATTGATGTGGCTATGGCTAGTCATGGTCTAGATATTCCTCGTTTTACGAAGCAGGGACTACAAGTAGATTGGTTTGCAAAAATGGCTATTGTAATTGGTGTAAATAAAGAGGTGGAACTAAAGAAAATTACCAGTCAGCAACTTTGTGCTATCTATGATGGTACGATTACAAACTGGCAGACTTTGGGCGGTGAGAATAAACCAATTCAAGCACTTGCTCGGCCTTCAGATGAAGTAGATATGGAGGTGCTACAAGAGCATTTGCCTTGTTTTTCCGATGTTGATGAGCGGTCCTTTTTACAGTTCCATCAAAAATCGGGCCCTCTAGCACAAGCTCTAAGTAATACACCAGGTGCCATTGGGATGACCGCTGCGGTACGTCAGGCACAAAGCGAAGGGAAAATCAAGCCTTTGACTGTAGATGGGATCAAACCAAAGTTAAAACAAGTGGAAAAAGGGAAATACCCATTTACTCGTAACGCTTATTTAATATTTAAAGGCACCCCAGATCCAGTCTTAAAACGTTTTCTTATGTTTTTTAATAGCAAAACGGGACAAAAAATCCTAAAGGCAAATTACGCAGTCCCAATTGAAAAGTAATGAGATAACTTAAATGCAAAAAGGTCATCTACCCGAAAGTAAATGACCTTTGTTTTTGTGTTTAATTTCAACAATTTACAACTGTTGAATATTCATTTGCTATTTGAAAAGTTCTTTAGTACGCTTGGTACCAGCTACCAATTGCTCTTTCACATTTTCCAAGGTTGCAAAAACAATATCTTGTTGTTTTGAAGCTAGTTTCAAGCCGCCTTTGATGGCTTTGCTAGTGATATTTGTCCACTGCTCACCGCTTTTTATTGCACCATCTACTAATTCTTCTGCTGTTTGAGCAGCATATTTATTAGCTTTGGCTGCGATATCTTTAACGGCATTGTAACCATTGTCAAAGTTAACTTTAGCTACGGTCTCTTTTACATTTTGGCTGGTTTCTTCTACCCATTTTTCGCCATTATTGTAAATGTCTTTGACCACTTTAGTTGCTGTTTCAGTCAATTGTTTGCTTGCTTTGGCAGCAGAATCTTTTACTTGCTCAATGCTTTCGTTTAATTCTGCTTTTGGAGCTACTTTCTTTTTAGTTGCCATAATATTTATCTTTTATAGTTTTACTTTTATTAGAATAACTTCTTTACGGTACAAAGGTAAACGCAGTCAGTTACAACTGAGTTACACAATATTAAGTTATCCTTATTTTAGTTTTTTATCGATTTGCTTAAGCCATTCTTTAGGAGAAAAAGATTTATAACGTGGACCAGCTTCTGCTAGAATAGCTTCTAATTTCTTAACTGGTGTGTTCGCTAAATCCGAAAGGCTTTGGATACCTGCATCATTTAGAATACCTTCTAATTTAGGCCCAATTCCATTGATGACTTTAAGGTCTTGCACCTCTTTTTTCGTTTTGGTAACAGCCTTTTTTACCGCCTTTTTAGCCGCTTTTACCTCTTGCTTTACTTCTTTTTGCGTGGCTTTAATTTCTGCTTTAACGACCTCTTTTACTTCTGCTACTTCTTGTTTTGTTTCTTTAACAGTCTTTTTGATCGCTTTTTTAGCAGTTTTAAGGTCTGCGAGCTCTTTAATTTTTTTGACATTAGTTTGGTGCACTTTTTTGATGCCTTCTAAAGTTTCAAAAACTAGCTCTTGCTGGCTACCCAAAAATTTGGTGCCTTTTTTCAAAGAGCGAGCCAAAACATTTTGCCATTGTTCTCCAGCTTCCAAAACTCCAGAAACAGTTTCCTCAGAAACTTTAACCAATTTTTTGTGTGTTTTGGATATACCCGTCTTTAATTGATCTACATTACCGATAACCTTGTCTTCAAAAAAATCTTTATTGTTCATGTCTACTTTTTTTAAGTGATGACACAAAAGTAAATACAGGGAGTTACAAATGAGTTACAAGCTACAGATTAGACCTATTACTCAAGCTGATTGAAAGTAGAAAAGCGGTGACGAGACCTATTTTTCGGCCGCTTTTTTTAAATCGGCAATGAATTGTTCAAAAGAGGCATCAAAATCAGGAATTTTACTGGCAAAAAGCGGGAATAAGGGACCAAACCGTAGCTTGGTCTGACTGAATTGTTGGATACTAGTCGTTCTGCTAAAGCTTTGCTTGTTGATCTGTACTATTGGACATAAATTCAAATAGCTTCTAAGTAAGTTTAGTTGGGTGAAGAAGATGAGTAACTTTTTATAATGCCATGACCTCCCGATATACCTTTTGAGTCGCTGGCAATGGATCAATACCAAACTCTTGGTCTAATACTTTTTGGCATTGTTGGTAAGTTTTAATGGCCATTGGTCTATTCCCTTTAGCTAAGTAGGCCTGCATTTGTAAACGATAAGCATCTTCCCAGGTAGAGTCAATCAGTAGTGCTTGTTGAGCCAAGCGAATAGACTCCATTGGATTAGCTTCTACTAACATTTCAGCTAAGGTCAAAAAAGCACCCAAGGAAAGTACTTGGATACGCTCTCGTTCCTCAGAACTCCAATCTTCATAAAGACGGTTAGGTAAGTAAATTCCTTGGTAAAGCTCGATCGCTTTTTGGAAGGCGATAGCCGCCTGCTCGGGAGCTTTATTTAGGTATTGGTTCCCCAATGCAATGAAAGCTTCTAGGCTGTCAATATCAATCCAGATACTTTCGTTGGCCAACTGGTACGTTAGTCCTTGTCGGATTATAAACCGAGCTTCGGCTCTACTCTTACGATCAGGTTCTAATAGCTTGTTAATACCGTGGAGAGCTACTTTGAAACTTTGGTCTCCTGATTTTTGATCGGCATTCTCCCAAATTCTATCAATGATGTGTTCTTTGTGTAGGGCGTGCCTATGCCGAGCAGTAATAAAAAATTGAAAGAGTTGGAGCGTAATATCTCGGCCCCATTCTTTATTGTGGAGCAAGGTTCCATTGCGCCAAACTTGGAATTGTCCAAGGGTCTGAATCCGAATTTCAGCGCTTTGTTGTTGCTGCTCTATTCTTGCGATTGCCTCTAAAAATGCCGTTTCCATATTATTTCTTTTCCAAACTGAGGGCCTCTACTTTATGCGTGAGTGCTTCTACAGCTTTGGTCAATGCTTCAATAGAATCATTGGTTTTTTTGAAATCACTTCTGGTTACTGGCTTCCAGGAATCCGGATCTAAATTAGGTCTAAAGCGGTCACTCATTTGGGAGACCTGCTCCTGTACCTGTTCTTGTAACTGCTCGACACTTCCTCTCGGATCTTTGATGGTCTCCAAGACAATTTTGGAATAATCTTCCTTGACTTGTTTCCATAAATTAAGACTTTTAGATAGAATCCCTTCTTGCTCTTCAGGTGTTTTATCTTCAGTGGCTTGTATGGTCAGATCCGTTAGCTTTTGTTGAATGAACTGTAGGGCATTTTCAATTTCCGAAAAACGTTTTTCGTCTCCTCCCTGTACATGACGGATATTACCTCGCCATTGTACCTGAGGCTCTCCGGTATCAGATTGAAAAATTTTTTGATTGAAACGAATTACAAAAGAAGCGGTTTCGTCTTTTTTGTGGGACATGCGACCAGATTTTTAAAAAGTTGCTTAGGAATTTTTGCTTACGCGAAAAAACAGGGTAATAGTTTATAGCAGTGGCGTAATTTTCACACAACTTCTGAGATAAAATGGATGTTTATTCAAAATATAGCTCTAATAATACAGATATTTAAGTAGCAATGCACAATTCTATGTATTTTTAGTCTCCATTCTTTAATTTGATGGAAATATAAGCTAAAACGAATACTAGTGTTAGGAAAAATAATTAAGCAGGTAACTGATCCCAAAATTAAACCAATTTCTGGTCTGGATGCCACATTCTTGTATATTGAGTCTCCAACCAATCATATGCACGTTGGAGGGGTAGCTGTCATTGAAGGATCTTTAGAGTTTAAAGACTTCCGGGCAACCATTGAAAGGCGTATTCATATGATTCCGACCCTTCGCAAGCGCTTAATGTTTGTTCCATTCAGTGTTGATTATCCCTATTGGGCGGATGACCCAGACTTTGATTTAGATCTTCATCTGCACCGCGTTGCTTTGCCCAAACCAGGAAGTTGGAAAGAGTTAAGAGCAGTTGCTTCCCAAATTTTCAGTGAGCCACTCGATAAATCTAGACCACTCTGGTCCTTTACCTTCATCGAAGGCTTGGATGATATTCCACAATTACCTAAAGGATCCGTTGCTATTATTTCTAAGATACACCATGTGGCCATTGACGGAATGGCTGGAGCAGGTATTTTAAGTATCATGTTTGATATGACTCCGATACCCTTCATGGATCAACCAGAAGAGAATTTTAGTCCGGAGCCCCTGCCCAATGATTTAGCTTTGATTGCTAAGAGCACGCTAGGGTTTGCAAAAAAGCCTTTGAAATTTCCGAAATTATTAGCTGAAACACTTGGCTCCACTTTAAAAGCCGGCTTTATAACGAGAGCGCAACATTTAGATTTACCAGCTGCTCCATTTAGTGCACCAGCTTCTCCTTTAAACGGAATCATATCCGCTCGGCGGAAATGGAATACGGCCATTCTGTCTTTAGCTAGAATAAAGGCTCTTAAAAAAATAATGGAATGCACCGTTAATGATATAATGCTGGCGATTTGTGCAGGTGCCTTGAGACGTTATTTGAACGAAAAGAAAAAATTGCCAGGTAAACCACTAGTGGCGCACGTGCCAATTTCAACTGGAGGAGGGAACTCAGAAGTGGGGAATAATCTTTCTATGATGCTGGTTCAGTTAGCAACCAATATTGAAGATCCCATCGAACGTTTAGAGGTAATCCATGAAAATACCATCCGTGGTAAAACCTACCAAGGAGCAATGGGGGCTAAGACTTTGTCAAATATGGCAGAGGCCGTACCTTTTGGTGTTGCCAATCAAGCCGCGAAAATCTACTCCCGTTTCCACGTTTCAGAAATGCACAACCCAGTATTCAATGTAACAATAACCAATGTGCCAGGACCACAAATTCCACTTTATTTAAATGGACATAAGTTGGTTTCTATTATGGGGATGGCCCCAATTATTGATGGGATGGGACTGATTATTACTATTTTCAGCTATAATGGCAATGTAACGATTAGTCCTACCTCAGACGCTAAAACAATGCCAGATATTGATGTTTTCACGCGCTACTTAAGAGAATCTGCTAATGAGCTAGAAGAAGCAATTCTGCACTATCAAAAAGTCAAGTTAGTAGAGGAAGAGGAAGAAACACCTGAAAATGCCGAATCGGATGCGTTTTTCCGCTATGTAAAAGATCAGTTAAAAGCCCACCCAGAATGGTTGGAGCATAATAGCGGTTTATTTCAATTTGAGGTGACTGGCCCTGTACCTACCAAATGGCGGCTTGATTTAGATAAACCCGGTGGCGGGATTCGAAAAGGTAAGGTACGGACTCCTTTTGCTACTTTTACAATTAGTGATGAACACTTATTAAAAGTGGCAGCTGGCGAAATTGATATTCCTACGGCCTTTGTCCAGGGGCGCTTAAAAGTGGAAGGGGATATGGGACAAGCCATGAAACTTGGAAAGTTATTAAGTAAAATTCCGCCTTATCGGACTTCTTAAGACATTCTCATAAGCTGGGCTACAGCGTTTTGCCAAAGTCTAGCGTTAAATAAATATTATTACCTTGAAATTCACTTGAATGGATATGGTGACTAGCTTTGATTAAAGCGGCTTACCCTATCTTCAGTCAGATGACAGACATTTTTATTTTTCCTATTCTAACTTAGCCCTTTGCAAATCCTTTACTTTAGTAAAGATTTTTATGCTTAAAGACAGATTATCTGGCCTAAGAGCATGTTTAAATTTTATCTTTCGCGCCAAAAATTGCGCTTTTGAGCCTCAAATACGTTAAAAATACTCGCCATAGCTAGGCTATGTCTGCGTTTTTTGCC
>CAXIDD010000046.1:0-15075 GCA_964021975.1 uncultured Saprospirales bacterium
AAACTAGCTCTGGAATAATAGCTTTCAATTTTTGAGCTTCTTGGTCTAGGATTTTCGCTAGATTTTCTTGTTGGGTCCCTCTACCAGTAAGCCTCAAACGTACCCGACCTAAGCCAGGCAAATAAGCGAGTTTAATATTAGAAGGTAAAGCTTCTTCAAAATCATTAATACGATCTGCAATCCTCGATTCTCCTTCCCCTACGGTAAGGATGGTCCGGTGTGCAATCGGACTTCCAGGAAATTGAAGTTGCAACTTTGGTATTACGGCTTTTTCCATCAAGTACTTCATCTCATAAGGTACTCCTGGCATAGATACTAGCACTTTGCCTTCCTTTTCAAACCACATGCCGGGAGCTGTCCCCATTTTGTTGAATAACAAAGTGGCATTAGCTGGCATATAACATTGTAATCGATGAGCTTCAGTGGTGGATCGGCCCCAACGTTCAAAGAGTTTAAGAATACGATCGTAGGTACCCTGATCAAACTCAAGGGGCACTTGAAAATATTGAGCAATTGTCTTTTTAGTAATATCATCTTTTGTAGGCCCTAACCCGCCCGTCATTAACACTACATCTGCATGTTCAAAACTTTGATCTATAGCAGAGAGGATGTCCTTTTCAGTATCTCCTATGGTATAAATGTGGTTGACTTCTGCACCAATTAAATTAAGCTGTTTTGCCATCCAGGCGGAATTGGTGTCCACAATCTGGCCAATGAGAATTTCATCACCGATAGTCAATAAATTTACTTTCATGTGCTAGGAATGTTCTTTTGTCAAAATATATAAATTACTTTCTTATGTTTGTATGTCGAAAAAATAATTTGGTAATACGTTGATTGTTAAGTATAAATACTTTTATGTTAGTTTAATATATGGGTTTTCACCAGGTAACCATTTCGTGTGTTTTGTCACTAAAATAGACCATTAAACGATATATATTTGAGTCTCCTTTATTTTAAAATTTACTATTGAAACTGTTTTGTATCTATTTTATTAGAATTGGATTTACTTAAAAGGTGTCTTTGGTTTCATCTTGAAATAATCCAATCCATTAGAATAGACCACCTGAAAGAGCTTTGTTTTTCTCAATTCCTTAGGTTCAAAGTCTGTTTGAACTAGGAATTTTATGTTTTACAATCAAAAAGAGAGACTTCGTTTGAGGACTAAAAGTTCTTCAAAATGAGTGTCAATATGTTTTTAGACCAACAGCCTTTTATACAAAAAAGAGAAAAACTACTCATATTCAAGGATTTTTTTGACTTAAATTATTCACATTTAGTTGATCAATTACTTCGAATCTGACTAGTCGTTAAGAAACCACTAACAAATTAATTAATCTTTTTAAATCCCCCCGAGATGAAAAAGTTCTATGTAACTTTCATACTCGTGTTGCTAACATTGACGACGACCAAAAAATTATTCAGTCAGCGTGATTGTCACACGATGGATCACTTGCATGATATGCAAGAAAAGTATCCCACTATTTATCAAAAAATGCTGCGTATCGAAGATCATACGCAAGCTTTCGAGCGATCTCCACTTTTAAGGTCAGAAAAAACAATTATTATTCCGGTGGTATTCCACGTTTTGTTTAATACAACTTCTGAAAAAATACCGGAGGATGTACTTCAAAGCCAAATTGATGTTCTAAACGAAGACTTTCAGCGTTTAAATGCAGATCAAACCAATCTTTGGAGTCAAGCTGCAAATGTAAACATTGAGTTTCGCTTAGCAACGGTTGCTCCGGATAAAAGTGCAACGGATGGAATACTCCATAAGTTTACCAATAGATCATTCTTCCAGGCTAATGATGATATGATGTTCGATAGTAAAGGCGGGTCAAATGCCTGGCCAACGGACCAATATCTGAATATTTGGGTTTGTGATCTTTTTGGAAATAAAATTGGTTACGCCCAACTTCCAGGCGGTGGAGCTTTCGAAACAGATGGAGTCGTGCTAGATTATTTAGCGGTTGGCCGTACTTATAGGTCTAGTAAATTTGGCCTTGGCCGTACCGGCACACATGAGGTAGGGCATTGGCTTAATTTGAGACACATTTGGGGGGATGGTACTTGTGACAAAGACGACTTCGTCGCCGATACACCGCTTTCTAACTATCCAACTTTTGGTTGCCAACCGGATAAAACGACCTGTGGGTCTTTAGATATGACGGGTAATTTTATGGATTACAGCAATGACCAGTGCATGAATCTGTTTACAGAAGGGCAAAAAGTCCGAATGCGAGCCTTGTTTAGTGCAGGTGGTTTCAGGGCGTCCATCTTGAGATCGCCCGGTTTGGGGCAGGTTTATGAAGAGCCAGAAAAAGATCCAACCGAAGAAGATCAACCCGAGCCAGAGCAGGAAAACGCTTGTGCAAGTCCTACACAATTAAAAGCGAGTTTTGACAACCGGCAATTTAATATTAGCTGGCAAGGAACAGCAGATGCCTATACTTTTGAGTTGCAATTACCGAATTCTACCCGTTGGTATGCATTTTCTACCCAGAGAAATCAATTGAGTATTTCCGGTGTTACTGCCGCTTTAGTGGGGGCAGCAAGAGTAAGAGCAGAATGCGGTGATGGAGCCACTAGTGATTATGTCTACTTTGAAACAGGTAATAATCGACTGATAAAAGGAAATACAGCGCTCGGACTGGTTGCTTATCCGAATCCAGTAGCAAAGGAATTATTTTTAGAGTGGAGTGAGCCAGATGTTCATTTTAATGGTACAAAATTTGAAGCTGCCGAAACAGTAAGAAGTGCGTTTATAGAGTTGTATGATCTTTCCGGCCGGAGGGTCATTAGGCAGGCAATTGATAAGGATCAATACAGTGCTATACTTCAAGTATCGGATTTACCGACGGGACTTTATTTTTTAATGCAACGCGGCCAAAATGGCCAGTTATTGGGAAGTTTAAAAATCCAGGTTTTATAAAAATTTAATTTCTTTTAAATCAAAATATTCTATTTTTTGGTGCTGTAAGCAAAGTTGTCCTTGTGGCGTAACGCCCACAATTTGAGCTTTGATTACAGTACCATCTTTTTTTTGATAGAGTGCCCATTCTTGATATTGGTACAAATGACTGAGGTAATCTCGACGCAGCCGGTCAATTTGACCATTTTTTAACTTTAAATATTGGACTTCTATACTTTGTAGCAACACGGGGAGTAAATCCGGAATAGAAAAATTAGTTTTAGTCTCCTTTCGTAGAGAAGTAGCTCGGGTAATCGTCTGGTCAAAAACAGTTTGATTGATATTAATTCCCATTCCTGCTATAGTCGATTGAAGGAGCTTGCCGCTTAATGTATTTTGGATCAAAATACCGGCTATTTTTCTATTTTCAACATAAACATCGTTGGGCCATTTGACATATACAGGAGACGCACAATATTGTGAAACGAAATTCCTTACCCCCAAGGCAATGGCTTGGCTTAGAATAAATTGGTCTTTGGCTGCTATAAACTTTGGATAAAGGATTAAACTAAGTGTCAGGTTTTTTCCCTGCTCGGATTGCCATTTACTGCCAATTTGGCCTCTTCCGGCAGTCTGATGGTCCGTAATTATGACAGTACCCTCACTTGGTCTGCTTTTTGACAATAGTTCTTGAGCATATGCATTGGTAGAAGGCAAGTCTGGGAAATGCAAAAGAACCTTTCCTATAAAAATTGTGTTTTTAATCTGCAAGCGTATTTTTTTTGTAATTTAGTAGTATTAGATAGCAAAAGTTTCTAACTCTTGTTCATCATCACTACACAAAACTATATAATCTGAATTTGAATTCACAAATTAAACTAAAGGAGGAAGGTCCCTCCATCGAGGAGTTGAATGATTTAATTATCGATAGTATAAGAGACATTAAAGGTAAAAATATTGTTAAGCTAGACCTAAGACAGCTCGATGATGCACCTACCGATTTCTTCATTATTTGTGAAGGAGACTCTTCCACTCAAGTGAAAGCTATTGCTGATAATATTAACTTACGGTTGAAAAGAGAAGAAAATACACTAGCTAGTCATATTGAAGGCATCAATAGTGCTGCCTGGGTTTGTATGGATTACTTTAATACAGTAGTACATGTTTTTCATCCTGAAAAGCGGAGTTTTTATCAATTAGAGACCCTGTGGAGCGATGCAAAGCTAACAGAATATGCTAGTTTATAGCTCAAAATTTGTATTTCATCGAAATTATACAACGATTAGGTGCAATGAGCGTTATACATACCAATATAGGAAGCTTACAGAAAGACCTGTTGGCTCAGTAAAAGAAAAAGGATTTTAATGGAAAATAATAATAACGGTGCTGATAACCGACCTGGTGGGAACAATAATAGATTCAATTCTTTTTGGATCTATGGCATTATTGCCCTCGCTATTATTGGATTTCAGCTGATTTCGAACATGGGTACTACTCAAGAACAAGTAGATGAGTATCGCCTTAAGCAGATGGTCGTTAAAAATGACGTAGAAAAAATCTTAGTCATTAACGAAAAGCAAGCTTTTATCCAGATTAAAGAACAAAAACTTGGTGATTACGAAGATGCTCAAAAAACTAATTTTGGGTCAGATCGGCACCATTATATCAAAGAAATCGGTTCAGTAGAGCTTTTTGAAAAAGAAGTTAAAAAATGGCAGGAAGATGCTGATATCCCTGAGGAGGATCGAGTCTATATCTCCTATGATACCAAAGAAAATTACCTATATCCTATTCTTGGATGGTTGTTGCCTTTGGTTATTATCGTAGTAGTATGGTTATTCATTATGCGCCGTGTGAGCGGCGGTGGTGGTGGCCCAGGTGCTCAAATCTTTAATATTGGTAAGTCTAAAGCGACACTATTTGATCAAAACGCAAAGGTAACCGTTACCTTCGCCGATGTAGCAGGCTTAGATGAAGCAAAAGAGGAAGTCATGGAAGTCGTCGACTTCTTGAAGAATCCTAAAAAATATACTGCACTTGGTGGTAAAATACCTAAAGGTGTGCTACTAGTTGGCCCTCCAGGAACCGGAAAAACATTATTAGCGAAAGCCGTAGCCGGTGAAGCTGGTGTACCTTTCTTTTCCATCTCTGGATCTGATTTCGTGGAAATGTTTGTCGGAGTTGGTGCATCTAGAGTTCGAGACCTATTTAAACAAGCTAGAGAAAAAGCGCCTTGTATCATCTTTATCGATGAGATTGATGCAATCGGTCGTGCCCGTGGAGGTAACCGAGTACAAGGTGGTAATGATGAGCGGGAGAATACCTTAAATCAACTACTAGTTGAAATGGATGGTTTCTCCACTGATAAAGGGGTCATCTTAATGGCAGCAACCAACCGTCCAGATGTTTTAGACTCTGCTTTGTTGAGACCAGGTCGTTTTGATCGTCAGATTGGAATTGATCGTCCGGATTTACGTGGACGGGAAGCCATCTTTAAGGTACACCTAAAGACCATCAAAACCGCTAGCGATATCCAACCAGCGGCTCTGGCTGAAATGACGCCTGGATTTGCCGGTGCTGATATTGCCAATGTATGTAATGAGGCAGCTTTAGTTGCGGCTAGACGAAATAAAACAGCTGTAGACATGGATGATTTCAACCATGCGCTAGATCGGGTAATTGGTGGTTTGGAGAAAAAGAACAAACTGATTTCTCCCGAAGAGAAGAAAATTATTGCTTACCATGAAGCAGGCCATGCCGTCTGTGGATGGTTCCTGGAGCATGCTTCTCCATTAGTAAAAGTAACCATTGTACCTAGAGGAATTGGGACCTTGGGTTATGCTCAATATTTACCAAAAGAAGAATACATTACTCGAACAGAGCAATTGCTAGATCGGATGTGTATGACTTTTGGAGGTAGAGCTGCTGAAAAAATTGTTTTCGGTAAGATTTCAACGGGAGCACAAAGTGACTTGGATCAAGTGACAAAAATGGCTTACAGCATGATTTCTGTTTTCGGGATGAATGATAAAGTAGGACAAATTTCCTTCTACGGAATGCAAAATGAGTCCTTCAATAAGCCTTTCTCAGATGGGACCGCTTCGATGATTGATGAAGAAGTACGTAATCTTGTAAATTCACAGTACGAGCGTGCACAGAAATTATTAGAAGAACGTAGAGATGAACTAGAAAAACTAGCACAGGCTCTTCTGGAAAAAGAAGTATTAGTGAAGTCTGATGTGGAACGCCTAATCGGGCCAAGACCGCATTCAGAAGATCCAATTGCATCAGATAGTGCAGAAACACCACCTATTGACGTATCTAAAGACAACTTTAGTGCGAATGGGAACAGTAGTTTGGAAGATATTACAGATCTGAGTTAAAAATATTCAGAAATGTTGAAATGAAAATCGGTCAAGAGGGAAACTCTTGGCCGATTTTTATTTTGCCTCTTTCCACTTCTTTAAAAAAGGATGGCTAAAAACAGCCAAAAGGATAATGACCACCCCCCAATAAAAACCTGCACTCAGTTCTTCATTTTCGCTTAAAATTATCCAAGCTAAAATTATTCCGTAAACGGGCTCAAGATTCAATGCTAGATTAGAGGTGAAAGCGGAAATATAACGCAAGGCTTTTAGGGCCAAAACATAAGCAAAAGTGGTACATAATAAGGCGAGGATCAATAAATAAACCCAGTCTACTATTCTCGGAGGCATGATGACTAAAAGTTCGCCTGTCCACCAGGAATAAATGGGAATCAATAAGCACAAAAACAACCAAGCACTACCTAACTCCAGGAAAGTAATGCTCATTTCATCCGCTTTATTCAAATGTTTTTTATTCAAAATGGCAAATAGAGAAGAAAGTAATGCGGATACCATCGCTACCCACAAACCAGAAAGTAAAGAAAAGTCAGTGGCATTAACTACCAAAACCATACCTGGCACAATTAGGAAACTGAGCAAAACCTCGTAAGGTTTGATTTTTTGTTTAAAAAAGAGGGGTTCTAGAAAGGCAGTAAAGATGGAGGTTGTAGACATACCTACTAAACAAATAGACACATTTGAAAGCTTCACTGCTCCGTAAAAAGCAACCCAATGCAGCCCTACAATAATGCCAATACCAGCAAAAATTAAGATTGATCTAAGTGGGAGGTTTTTAAATAAATGGCGTACTCGTATTAAGAAAATCAAGCTGATACTCGTCAATAGCACCCGCCACCAAACAATCACAATAGCTGATAATTCTAGTAAACCTCCCAGCAATGCGGTCAGTCCAAATAGCAAAACAGATATATGTAACTCTAAATAAGCGCGTTGTTCTGGTTTCATAGCCTTTAAGCAAATAATTGCTGAGTGTTGGATAATGCTGGATAATTAACGAACTTTGCCCAAGAAAAGGAAACTTTCTCACTTTTAAAGGCGTTATCCCAAGCGAAGTTTTATTTTATGAAGTTGTTTAATAATTAATTCTTGAGCGAAAAATCAAGGGTTTGATTTAAATCAAAGCGTAAAAAACGGAACTTAGCAAGGCTAAATGAGTATTTTTTTCAATAACAAGAAGTTAGATTGAATACAATGGAGTATCCGAATGCATTGGAGGAGGTAGATGAAGAAACCATCACGGAAGAAGAAATACTTTTAGATGAAGAGTTAGCGGATACCGGTGTCGGGAATCATGCGCAACTAATTGTCTATAATGATGACCACAATACTTTTGATTGGGTCATCCAATGTTTCATGGAGGTATTAGACCATTCTTCTGCACAATCAGAGCAATTGGCCATGCTCATCCATTTTAAAGGGAAAGCGACCGTTAAAACAGCTCCCAAACGTGTACTCAAACCTAAAAAGGATGCACTAACGGAAAGAGGACTTTCCGCAGTCATTGAAGGTGGCGAGAAGGAATAAATGGCTTCCCAACTATTTATTTTTTGAATTCTTTAATGTTTGTAGAAACACTAAAATGATTTTGGCCACCTGCTAAATGTAGGTTGTACCGGCCATAATCAATTCTGAAACGATTGATTTTCAAGCCTACCCCAAAAGTGAAACCAGATAGGCTGCCAAAATTATTCACACTCAATTCTCTCCGCAAAACATGGCGATAGCCAAAACGGAGTCGAAAGTTATCTTTGGCACCAAGCAGTAATTCTCCATTAAAAACAAAATGCCGGAAGAGATTATCAAAGAAATCTGCACTGGCCGAATCTCCGGTATCTTCCTGGCCAATAAATAAAATTCCTTGCTCCAAATTGGGAT
Organism: uncultured Saprospirales bacterium; assembly: GCA_964021975.1. Lineage (GTDB taxonomy): Bacteria > Bacteroidota > Bacteroidia > Chitinophagales > Saprospiraceae > DATFKA01. The sequence goes on from CAXIDD010000046.1 coordinate 8,176, forward strand.
CGTCATAAAGAATATTCCACGAATCCAGGTGCTCGTAAATAATAGAGAATCGAAACGGCAAATAACGCAAGCGTTTTGAAACTCCTATTTGTATCTCAAAAGGTAGACGTTCTCGTTCGTCATCATAAGTAGTTATTTGAGTGCCAATATTTTTCATCACCATAGTAGCGGTGAAGTTCTTAGAAGTATCTCTATAGAAAACAGCTAGATCTGCAGCGACACCCATGGACTGGTAGATGTCAAACTGTGAACTAATCACTTTTAGGTTGGCACCGAGACTCAGGCGGTCATAGACTTGTTTGGCGGCACCTACTACGAAAGCGTATTCACTGGCCCGGAAGGTACCCTCGGTTTGGAAGAACTCGTTAGTTCGCTCGATTTCACCGTAATTGACGTACTGAAGACCTCCAAATAGACTCAGCTCCCATTTATCTGCGTAGTGTCCATAAGTTACAAAGCTATGGCCAATATCGCTGAGGTGAAAGCTGTGGTTAAAACCAATCTGCTGGTGCATCTGGGAGTTGAGGCTAGCGGGGTTTTGATAGGCCAAGTTGACGTCATCATCGGCGACCGTAATGAGGTTCCCTGCAAGGCCAGAGATACGTGCACTGGGCGAAAGTCCTAAAAAGCGATAGGTTTCCTGACCACCAATTACTTGGGCCTCCAACTGCATGGTTCCCAGGAAAGCAAATAAGAGTAAAAAATACTTCATAAGTGGTTGATGCTATTCAGTCGTTTCATTTTCTAACCTCCAGGTTGTTCGGCACATGCCTTTATTACAATTCATAGTCTTGTAATGAACTCCTTCTTCTGTAAAAAACTTTAATTCCCCATCTTCATTATCGCCGTCAAGGTAAGTACCCTGAACAGAAATCTGTCCGTTTAGATGGTACTCGGTAAAAGGGCCATTCTCTAAATTATCTACAAAAGTAACTTCTTCCATTATTTCTCCGGTTTCGTAGTACTTATACCAGATCCCTTGCATTTGATTTTCGTTGTATTCACCACTTAATTTCACACGATTCCCTTTGTAATAAGAACGATAGGGCCCGTGAAAGAGTCCATTGACATGGGTTTCTACAATTTGGGTGTCCTGAGTAGGGTAATAAAGGATACGCAGACCATCTATTGCTCCATCGTTATAATACGCCTCTTCTATTAAGGAACCATCTGCCCTTAATTTAGTGTAGCGACCTTCGTAATTGCCGGTTTCTTCTAGGAGGCCATACTTCTCTAGATTGCCTTCGAAGTCACTTTTTTCTACTTGTTGGATGCGTTTACGGACTTCTTCTTGGACAGGTGCCATGGGCTTGGGACCTTCTTTTGCCCCTTCCGTAGTTTTGTGTTCTTTAGGGGTACAGCTGCTTAGGAGTAGGATGGTGCCTATTAAATAGAATAATGTGTAAACACCTGGCTTCATTAGTTTTTATTTAGGTTAAGTAAGAGCAGCACAACTTTAAGGTAGCTGCTTACATAAGTATTTTAGTACAGATAGCTTCATAGAATAAACGGTAAACTGCATAAGAGTAGTACCCTAAATCAAAAAGCAGGTTTTACAAAGTTATGCTTTTTCATACAAGCATACCCTTTCTAAAACCTGCTAGTTTCCTAAAAGATCAAGTTATAAGCTACAGCTTTAGACTGTTTCCCGACCAATACTAGAATAAGTAAACCCAAGTTCTTTCATGGTCTCTAGGGCATATAAGTTGCGACCATCAAAAATGACGGATTCTTTCATCAATTCTTTCATTACCTTGAAACTAGGCGTACGGAATACGGCCCATTCTGTACAAACGATTAGGGCGTCTACGTCCATGACGGCTTCATATTGATCCGAACAGAACTGAATCCGATCTCCAAACACCTTTTTGACATTGTCCATGGCTTCTGGATCGAAAGCTTTGATTTGAGCACCGGCATTTAATAACTTTTCGATAATATAAAGTGCTGGTGCCTCTCGGATATCATCGGTATTTGGTTTAAATGCTAAGCCCCATACCGCAAAGGTTTTGCCAGTCAAATCACCACCATAGTTTTCGATAATCCGATCTGCTAGCCGAATGCGTTGGCGCTCGTTTACATTAATTACAGAGTTCAGAATATTGAAGTCGTAATCAAACTGAGCAGCGGTTTTGGCCAGCGCTTGTACATCTTTTGGAAAACAACTACCACCGTAGCCAATTCCAGGGAATAGGAAGCGTTTCCCAATCCTTGAATCACTGCCAATACCAATCCGAACCATATCTACATTTGCACCTGCTTTCTCACAAAGGTTGGCGATTTCATTCATAAAGGAGATCCGAGTAGCTAAGTAAGAATTGGCCGCATATTTGGTCATTTCTGCCGAGCGCTCGTCCATAAAGTAGATGGGGTTGCCCTGACGTACAAAAGGCGAATACAAGCGCTTCATAGTTTCACGGGCCTTTTCAGATTGGGTACCGATCACTACCCGATCGGGCTTGAGAAAATCATCTACCGCTACGCCCTCTCTAAGGAACTCTGGATTAGAAACCACATCAAATAGAGATTCATCTGCATGTTCTGCTAAGGCAGCGTGTACTTTTTCAGAAGTCCCAACGGGAACGGTACTTTTATCTACAATTACTTTGTAATCTTTAATAATGCTAGAAAGGTCTTTAGCTACGCCCAGAATATAGGAAAGGTCTGCAGAGCCATCCTCTCCTGGGGGTGTGGGTAAAGCCAAGAAGATAACTTCTGCAGGGTGAACCGCTTCGGCTAGATCTGTGGTGAACTTTAAACGATCTTGTTTGGTGTTGCGGTGGAAAAGGACCTCTAAACCTGGTTCGTAAATGGGTACTTCCCCATTACGCATTCGATCTACTTTATCTTTATCGATATCTACACAAATGACGTTGTTTCCGGTTTCTGCAAAGCAAGTCCCCGTCACCAGACCTACGTAACCTGTACCAATAACTGCAATATTCATTTTCGTGTTTTTTAGGATCTATCGTTGACCTGAAAATTGAAAATCAGGTCAGCAAAAACAATAATATTATTTCTTTAGAAGCTACTTAAATTTAAGTGTTGATTTTAGGATGGGCAAAGTTAAAGGACCTTCGGTATAAAAAGGAATGAAAAGGCATAATTGTTGTTCGTTTACCAAGAAGCTAAGGTCTATAGTTGTTTTTTGAACAGTTTTATCAAAATAATGGTAGTTTTAAGAAGCTATTCGAAGTATTAAATTCAAATAGCTTCTAATGAAAGATGATTCCATTTTATGCGTAAGCAATTAGCGGCTATATATTATTCTTTTCCTGTACAACTATTGGTGCTTCACATCAGGAGTCATCATTTATTGACGGGGATGTGGATTATTCTTTTTTTATTAGTGGGCGCACAGATTGGCGAGCGTTTTGGTATGCATTATTTATTTATTGAACCTGAATACTTAGGACAGACCAGCTTTTTGAGTTATTTTATTTTAGGAATGGCCTTTGGTTGTTTTTTTCTGACCTGGAACCTAACGGCTTATTTACTTTCGGCTCATCATTTCCCATTTTTAGCGACCCTTTTCCGGCCCTTCACGAAGTTTTGCTATAATAACTTTATCATTCCAATCAGCTTTTTAGTTTTTTACCTATTCATTATTCTATTAGGAGAAAGTACAATAGGATTACGGCTGTTATATATCGCTGGCTTTTTCCTGGGGATTCTATTTCTGGTATTTCTTTATTTTTTGTACTTCAACCGGACCAATCGAGATATTTCCTATTACACGCCTAAAATAAAGCAGGCCCCGGATCAGATTAAATCTATCAAGCCAGGGAGGAGAAATGTAGACTTAAATTACATTAAAAAAGATCGGAACCACTGGAAGGTGAAAACCTATTTAGGAGAGGCCTTCAAAATTCGTTTAGTGCGTAGTGTTGCCCACTACGACAGCTTAATTCTCCTACGAATTTTCAAACAAAACCACCTGAATGCTTTAGTCATTCAACTAGCGACTATACTGTTATTAATGTCGATTGGTTTATTAACAGATTATCCTATTTTCCGCTTACCAGCTGGCGCAAGTATCCTGTTCTTATTAAGTATTATTACGGCCGTTATTGGAGCACTTACTTATTGGTTTAGTAATTGGGTAATTTCAGGTTTAATAGCCTTGGTCTTATTGGTCAACTTTGCGACGAGTCACAACATTGCTTATCACGATAATAAAGCTTACGGATTGGATTACTCCGTCGAACCTGTGCCATATGAGGTTCCTAGTTTAGAACAGATCATCCAGCCCCAACAGGTAGCAACAGATAAAGCCAATACAGAAGCTATCCTAGAAAAATGGAAGGCCAAGCAACTAGCCAATAACCCCGAGGTGTTACCGAAAATGGTTATTGTCAGTAGTAGTGGCGGTGGACTGAGCTCTGCAACCTGGGTAATGCACAGTTTGCTAACGGCAGATAGTTTGATGGATGGGCAGTTATTAAGCAAGATGGTCTTAATGACGGGAGCCTCAGGAGGAGTGTTAGGCTCGGCTTATTTAAGAGAATTAATGTTGCAAAAGGAAAACGATCAAACCTTTCAAATAAATCGTCAAGAAGGGGTTAATAATATTTCCAAAGACTTACTCAACTCCATCACCTTTATGCTGGTGGCACATGACCTCTCCTTTCCATGGGCGACTTTTAAGTATGGTGAGGACCGGTATTATAAGGACCGAGCTTATATTTTTGAAAAGCAATTCAATGAGAACACTGATTTTGTATTGGATAAATCATTAGGCGATTATGCGGCGGCGGAGCAGGCTGCCAACATCCCTCTTTTGTACATTACACCGGCTATCTTAAATGATGGCCGCAAGCTTTACATCTCTTCTCAAGGTGTTTCTTTTATGATGACCTCCCCCATTGGAGTGGAAGAACCTGACTTAGTTGAAATCGACGGGGTAGATTTTAGAGCCTTATTTAAAGCGCAAAGTCCAGATAGTTTACGCTATTTGTCTGCTTTGCGGATGAGTGCAACCTTTCCATACATTTTGCCAAGTGTTCATTTGCCCAGTCAGCCATCGATAGAAGTTATGGATGCCGGCTTTTTAGATAATTATGGTCTAAAATCTTCGATCCGATTCATTCAGGTTTTTAAAGATTGGATTTTAGCGAATACAAGTGGCGTTGTTTTACTACAGATCAGTGCTTCTTCTAAAATCGAAACAATTGGTACAGCCGAAAAGAAGGGTATTATTACTTCACTTTTAGGCCCTATTGAAATGGCTGGTAATTTATTTGTGCGCCAAGAGTTTGAACACAATAATAGTCTAGGCTTTTTATACGACTTGCTCGGGAAAGATTATTTTCATCATCTGAATCTTCGCTATAATTATCAGGATCCCGAAAATCAAAATGCTACGATCTCCTTTCATTTAACGGAAAAAGAAAAAAGACAAATTCAAGGTGCTTTTAATTCCACTGAAAACCAAGCTGCTTTTAAACAGCTACAAAAATTGATGATTCCGCCAGTTAGTAGTCTTCCGTCGACGGTTTCAGGTCATAACTAATGCTTTTTATAAAGAAAGTAGAAAATTAGTTATTTTGCTTTCATAGCATTTTACAAGAAGATTCAATTATTATCATATCTGAATTCACTTGACAAAGACGACCCAATCATGACTAAAATAAGCCAAAGCCATTTAGATCAAGCTTTAAATTATGCTCAATATCATCAGTTAATGACGGAGTTGGTGCAGCATCAAGAGACTGAACAATACAGTGAATCACTGATTAACTATACTCGGATGAATATTATCCGAATGGAAAGATTAGACAAAACAACCAAAGTACAAGCTGCCAGTCAGGCTTTTTTAGAGAAAATAGACCGTCCGCTTCATCTATTAATTTTAACGGAACCTTGGTGTGGAGATGCCGCACAAATTATTCCAGTGCTTAATAAGTTTGCTACACGCTCCTCAAACCTCACAATTTCATGTTTGCTTCGGGACCAAAACCTGGAGCTGATGGATCAATACTTGACAAATGGTGCTCGCTCCATCCCCATGACTTTAGTTCTAGATCCAAACGCAGGTAATCAAGTCCTTGGATATTGGGGGCCACGGCCATTTGTAGCCCATGGTTTAATGTTAAAAGGACTAGCCGAATTGCGCGCCATGCCGGATGGAGAAGAAAAAGATTTGGCTCAACGAGGGCTGTATACCAAACTGCAAAAATGGTACGCGCGGGATAAGACCAACAGCATTCAAGAGGAGTTTATCGCCTATTTACAAGAAGTAATTCAAATAGCTTCTTAGTTCGCACTGACTTCTTTTTGGTAATCATAAAAATAAGCGACGTACAAATCTCTTGCGCCAAACCCATCTTTTCGATTTGACGTAAAATAGGCAGTATAGCCATCTCTCGCTAATTTGAAGTGGGTGTCATCTCCTGCTGAATTGACGGATAAGCCCAGGTTATAAGGGAGGCTCCATTGCAGTTGTTTTGGATTATAGATACTCTTGTAAATATCAAACCCACCAATACTACTATGGCTATTATTAGAGCTGAAGTATAAGGTCTTTCGATCTGGAGCTAAAAAAGGGGTGACCTCATCGTATTCCGTATTGATGTCGGGACCCAAATTTTGAGGGTTTGACCATTGGCCATTTAGATAACTCGTTTGGTAAAGATCAAATCCACCATAACCTCCTGGTCTACGACTGGCAAATAAAATAGTTTTAGCATCCAAAAAATGAGGAGCGGTAATACTGGTAATTGCATCAACCGGTCCAAGAAATGGATCTGAGCTCAAAATTTGCTGATTTTGTCGAAAAGTGTCAACAAAGATTTGACCATCTTCCAGTGTTTTGCCCTTATAATAAAATAATGTGCTGCCATTTCCATTAAAACCTAATACGACCTCATTATCCGGGCTGTTTAAAAAGTAATGCAAAGG
>CAXIDD010000047.1:0-15024 GCA_964021975.1 uncultured Saprospirales bacterium
TTCTGCCCGGTTGGTTTTCTGACTATTGCCATCAATTTCACTAGTCGTTGGGAAAAATAAAATTCGTTGCTTGGCTATTCCTTGAGAAAGGTGATCCGCACCATTTATTTGCCATTCCAAAGGAGCAATTTGTTTTTCATGTTGCGGTATATGACTAGGCAAAATCTGTAATCTTCCCCCATAAAAGTATTCATTGGGGAAAGCCATGATGTCTTGGTGCATCCGACCTTGATGACTAAGTTGTGCATAAGCATGCTCCCAGGCCTCCCTGACACTTAGTTTGTATAAGCGCTCAAAAAGTGAATTCCGAAGATTGTTTAAGCCAATCTGTTGCAATAATGGATCTTCGACCGCTGATTTTTTTTCCTCTTGAATGACTACTGCTGGCAACTGTTTATGGTCACCGATCAAGGTGAAATGCTGAAATTTTGGAAGCATCCCAACCAGTAGTGGTTCCAGTACTTGGGAGGCCTCATCTATCACCGCCCGATGAAAACGCTTCAACTGAAAAAGCTCGGGCTTACCAGCCACAGAAGCTACCGTCCCAACAAACAAACGATGGGATTGCACCAAATCCTTTAATCCTTTACGCGTTTTTATTTGTGCACTTTGTACACTCAATAGGCGCGCTCTGAAGTGAGGGGCCGTAGAATACTTAGACCCAACTCTCAAATATTTTTCACGCATATCTGGTGAGAAAGCTTCAATCGCTTCACACATTTCATCCACCGCTCGGTTGGTATAAGCCAGCAATAAAATATTTTCATCAGTTTGCTCCATTAGATAACCAGTCAGATGCTTTAGCATAATGCTGGTCTTGCCGGTTCCAGGAGGGCCCCATAACAAGAAATAATCCTTTGATGCGAGTAATTTTTTAAAGATAGCTTGTTGCTCAAAAGTTAATTCTTCAGGCAAGTTAATTGGAGGCAATGGCTCTGGTAGAGCTGGGGCTTCAGTTCCAAGTAATAATTGTCTTTTCTTGACCGGTGCTTGTAGGAAACTAAAGAGATTCCGATACATATTATTGAACCCACTGTCTAACAAATCACTTTCAATGTTCCAAGTATCATAGGCCCTAAACAGCTGATCGTTGAATTGAGCTGAGCGCAGGCGAACGCAAACTTCATCTTTTGTAATTGAAAAAATAGTACACTTGAACAATTGGTTATCTACCGGGAAATGCTCTGGGCCTTGATCTGGATACAGGACTACAATATCTCCACTTCTGAAATTAGCTAGTGGATTGGTACGTGCGGTACGTTCGAATTTTAAAATGGGTTCTTCTTCTGCAGCGTGTTGCTCCTTTAGTTTAAGCTGAGCTAAGATGGAAAACTTTCTTTCTTTTTCTGGATAAGTATCTAACCACAAGGCTGCTTGACCATTGGCCCTCCGAGAAGCTTCGTGTCCGACCTTAGCTAGGCGATGTTCGCGAGCAATTAAACCACTAAAGGCTACAAAATAGCGTTTTTCAATTTCATTGAGTTGCTCATAAAATCCACTAAAAAACAATAGGTCTCTTTTTACAAAACCACCTGTCTGAGGAAAATTATGCGGCCGCAATTGGCCAAAAAGGCGGTTCGCTTTTTGTAACCAGTCTTCCCCAGCTAACTCCGTATTATTGCCCAAAGATTGTAGTTGCCATTCAAGGGCAAGCATTTGATTGCGTACATTAAGCGCTTCGTATTGTTGCGCTTTTACCACTGGCGCAAAGCGCAAATGGTTATCATCTGTACCGGAATACAAAATATAGTTAACTGGATCAGAATCTTTTCCAAAAACACTTCGAATAATCAAATCATACAACAAGGTCTGGGTATAGTGATTGACACTGATCCCATAAACATTTGGGCGGTAAACTTTACCACTTTTCAACTCTACAATCGCGGTACGTTCACCCATTGCGAGTATATCTAGCCGGCCTTGTAATCCATAACGAGCGCCATAAAAGGAAGGCTCTAAGTACGCTTTTTCCTGGGCTACTTTTTGTTCTTGAAATTCTTGTAAAAGCACTTTTTTTAGATTGACAAAATGCTTTTGAGCAGCTTGCATGATACTCCGAATTTCTCCATCCGGCAACAAACTAAAAGTGAGTGGAAAGAGCCTAAAAACTTTAATAAAAGTTTCCTTATAATTGGCATTCACATCCCGCATCAATTCATCCAAAAAGAAATTGGCGATATTTCCCAGAATTAGAGGTCGGCTCGTTTCGAAAGGCAGGTATTTTTTCAGTAAAAACAGCTCAGGTAAAGTTCCTTCAGGTTTGAAACACTCCGCCACTGCCGATACATCAACCAAATAATCGGGTTCGATCACAAAGGCTCTTGGGCGATAAACTTGCGCTTCGTCAATTTCTACATCAATCAACTGGAGCGTCACTGGAAAACCAAAAACATTTTTAATTTTCTGAATACTGGCATTAAAATTTTCATTACGCTCTGGAATATCATAGGCCATGTAAAGGTCATTCACAGGATGGGCCTCGTCTTTTATCAATAGTCGGTTATTAGCAGGATCATCTCCCAGAGCAACCACCCGACAATTTGATTGATAGGATGTAATCTTACTATTTTCCAACTCGAAAGGCCACGCTACTGTCAATTGATCTAACAGGGATAACGGAGGAACTTTCCCTAAAAAGGAAGTCACACAGGTAACCGCAACTTTCCAGGCCAGTTGATCCAGTAAATCGGGATTCATTTTTTGATCTGGCCGATTGATTTCCTTACGAAAAAAGTGAAGATAGTATTGTAAGATCTTACTTAAGCCTTGCTTTTGCGCTAGGTAAGCAATCCTGGAAAACTGAGTGGTAAACTTTATTTTTTCAACCTTGGTCAATTCAAGAAAAAGTAAATTCAGGAGGTGGGCAACCGCTTTAGCAGAAGCTCCTGGTGCCAATTCTGCTTCTTTGATCTTTTCAATTTCTCGGTAAAAAAGTTGAGCTAGGGCTGGTTTGTTCATATTTTTTCCATTCTCGTTCTGCCGGTATTAAAGTGCTTAGAAAAAATAACTTTCCGGTTTTGACGGAATCTTTTGTGCAAAAACACTTTTTATTCAAATTGCTTCTATGCTCCAAAAGTAAAGAAAATGAAGCATTATTAATTGGATCACTCTGAAATATGGCTGGCTTCTTGTAGTTTTGGTGTTGAAGATTCCCTAAATAAAAAATCAAAGATGAAGAAATTAATAATTATTTGTTTAGTACTTACCGCTTGTTTATGGTCCTGTGAACAGGAAACGAAGCAGGCAGAATCTAGCACACCTGTAGAAATTGAAACAGATGCATCTGTCCAATTACCGGACGGATTCAAGGCTGCTGTCGTGGTTGATAGCGTCGGTCGGGCTAGACACATTGCCGTTCGAGATAATGGCGATATTTATGTACAACTGTTCCGTACAAAAGGAGATCGCGGTTTAGTAGCTCTCAGAGATACCAGTGGTGATGTACGGGCAGATATCATCCAAACTTTTGGTAGCCACCAAGGTACAGGATGCCGGATTTACAACAATTACCTTTATGCTTCCTCGGATACAGAAATATACCGGTACAACTTGGAGGAGGATGCGCTTTTACCAGATGAAGATAGTAAAACACTGATTGCGGGAGGCTTCCAGGAACAAAGTTCCCATGCCCAAAAATCTTTTACTTTTGATGATGCCGGCAATCTCTACGTTGGCGTTGGAGCTCCTTCAAATGCTTGTCAAACTGAACCTAGAACGGAAGGTTCTCCAGGAATCGATCCTTGCCCACAATTAGAGTATGGTGGTGGTATCTGGCGTTTTGATGCCAATAAGCCAGCTCAAACACAAGCCAAAGATGGTCTAAAATATGCCTCTGGCATCCGTAATGCGGTAGCAGTCACTTGGAATCCAACTACCAACAACCTTTTTGCTATGCAACATGGTCGGGACCAATTACACCAGCTTTGGAAAGATAAATTCACCGAAGACCAAGGAGTTGAATTACCCTCAGAAGAGTTTTATTCTATAGAAGAAGGAGACGATTTCGGTTGGCCCTATTGTTATTTCGATCATTTACAAGATAAAAAGCTATTGGGTCCTGAATACGGTGGCGATGGTGAAATACAAGGACGTTGTGAAGGTTATAAAGGGGCTATCCTTGGTTTTCCGGGGCATATGGCTCCAAATGATCTATTATTTTACACAGGTGATCAATTTCCAGCGCGCTACAAAAATGGAGCTTTTATAGCTTTCCATGGATCTTGGAACCGAGCACCACAAGAACAAAAAGGCTATTTCGTGGCTTTTGTACCGATGGAAAATGGTGTTCCTAGCGGAGACTGGGAAATATTTGCGGAAGGTTTTGCGGGTGCATCAGCTGTAAAATCACCACGCGATGCCAAGCACCGGCCTTGTGGTCTAGCACAAGGTCCTGATGGTAGCTTGTATGTAACAGACGATGTCAAAGGAAAAATTTGGAAAATTATGTACGAATAGTCTATCCTTATTTTTTTAAAGTTGGAATGTTAAAAAAACATTCCAATTCTAGAAACTATTTAGCGCTTTTAATGAAACACGACTATGATCAACATTGACCACTTGCTAGATCAGATGACCCTGGAAGAAAAAATAGGTCAAATGACCCAGCTCAGCTTAGATACTTTACATACTGGAGAACCCATGAAAATTCAACTTCCACCACAATTAGCGGAAAAGAAGTTGGATTATATTGTACGAGAGCGGATGGTCGGTTCAATCCTAAATGTTACTTCTGAGTATTTACCAGAACTAGAAGAATGGCATCAGATTATTAGTCGCATTCAGGCTAAGGCCCAAGAGACACGTTTAAAAATTCCAGTTCTATACGGTATTGATGCAATTCATGGGGTCAATTATTGTGCTGGAGCGACCCTTTTTCCGCAGCCCTTGAGTATTGCCGCTAGTTTTAATCTGCAACAAGCAGAGGCTATTGCTAGGGTCACAGCTTATGAAGCTCAGGCAGCTTCTATGCCCTGGAATTTTTCTCCTGCCCTAGATGTTGGTCGTATACCAAGCTGGCCAAGGTTCTGGGAATCTTTTGGAGAAGATGTTTTTGTAAACCAAGCGATGGGTACGGCTACCGTTAAAGGGTATCAAGGCGAAGCAGGTGACTATACCAAAGTAGCCGCCTGTCTAAAACATTTCACTGGTTATGGATTGCCACTCAGTGGTATTGATCGTACGCCCGCCTGGATTCCAGATCGCTATTTAAGAGAGTACTTTTTACCAGCCTATCAAACCGCAATTGATGCAGGTGCGATGACGATTATGGTCAACTCCGGAGAGATTAATGGCATCCCCGTACATGCCAGCAAATATTTACTAACGGATATTCTCCGTAAGGAAATGGGCTTTGAAGGCCTCTTGGTCACCGATTGGCAAGATATCATCTATCTCCATACTAGACATAAGACTGCTCCTACGATGAAGGATGCCGTTCGAATCTCTATTGAAGCGGGCATTGATATGAGTATGACGCCTTTCGACACCCAGTTCATTGATTTCTTATTAGAGCTGGTCCAGGAAGGTAGTATCTCTGAGGAACGCATAGATGAATCGGTACGTAGAATACTAGCTGTTAAAGCACACCTTGGTCTTTTTGAGCAAGCGGTGAATAATCCGAAAGACTATCCTGCGTTTGGAAGTGAAACGCACCAACAATTGAGTCTTGATGCGGCAAGAGAATCTTTGGTCTTACTTAAAAACGAGCAGAATTTACTGCCTTTAGATAAGGCAGCCAACATCTTGGTCTGTGGCCCAGCTGCGGACAACCAAGGTGCCTTGAATGGTGGCTGGACCGCTAGTTGGCAAGGGGACATGGCCGAGGAAGCTTTAAGCCAATTTGATACCATTTTGGAAGCTATTAAACGCTTACACGAAGGTACTTTAGAATATAGAATAGGTGTCAATTATTCGGAAGAGGTAGATTTCCAGGAAGCTATTTGGAAAGCACAGGAAGCGGACTATATTGTACTTTGCTTAGGAGAAGAAAGCTATACAGAATATTGTGGGGACCTTAATGATTTATACTTGCCAGACCACCAAATAAATTTGGCGTTAGCCTTGGTCTCAACGGGTAAGCCCATTATTTTGGTTTTGGCAGAAGGCCGTCCGAGACTGATCAGTAAATTTGCCGATCAGATCCCCGCAATTGTTGGTGCTTTTTACCCTGGCCCGGCGGGAGGACAAGCCATCGCAGAACTGATCTTTGGAGATTTAAATCCAAGCGGAAAACTGCCTTTCACCTATCCGCAATTCCCCAATTCTCTGATCCCCTATGATCATAAATTTACGGAAGTTGAGGGGGTGGATGATACCATCCGATTTAATCCACAATTCGAATTTGGCCATGGCCTGAGTTATACCCAATTTGAATACAGTAACCTTCAACTCAATAAAAAAAGTTACACACCCGAGGAAACCATCCACGTTTCGATAGCTATAAAAAACACCGGTTCCAAAGCAGGAAAAGAAACCATATTGCTTTATGTACGAGATGAATACGCGAGTATTACCCCGCCGGTTAAACGACTCCGAAAGTTTAAAAAACTAGCCTTAGAGTCCGGAGCGGAACAAACCATTCATTTTGAGATTCAACCTTCAGAACTAGCATTTGTTGGATTGGATAATCAATGGATTTTAGAAGCCGGTCGGTTTGAATTAATGATCGATGGCCTGAGTCAGTATTTTATAATCGAATAAATCATAAATCATGAGTGCCAGTGCAACCATGCCTTATTTCATTAATCCTTCCAAACCCTTAGAGGGTTCCGAGAAAAGGGCTGCATACGAAGATGCGCTCCGTGGAATTACTGCTAACTTAGAGGGGATTGACAACCCCATCACCAAGATGGTAACGATCAATTGTCTTCTTAAGACTTTTTTGCCTTATTATTATTGGGTAGGTTTTTATTTGGTAGAAGATGGCCGCTTGATTGTAGGCCCCTATCAAGGAACTTTGGGGTGCATTTATATTGACTTTGGTCGAGGTGTCTGTGGAAAGGCAGCTGCAGAAAAACGGACCCAGATTGTGGCAGATGTACATGCTTTAGAACAAGGAAAAGCCCACATTGCTTGTGACCCAAATTCAGCCTCTGAAATTGTCGTCCCCGTTCTGAATCCTGAAGGAGAATTATTGGCCGTTTTTGATGTAGATAGTACGCTACCCAATTCGTTTGACGATATAGATCAACACTACTTGGAGCAATTGATGCAAACGCATTTTGGAGTTTAAGAAGCTATTCTTAAGGTGATGGATAAAAAAGAAAAACCTTCGCTAAGCAAAATTGCTTAGCGAAGGTTTTTTATTCAGCGAAATAGGCAAAAATATTGCTTATTGCTTTAAAGCTTCAATTCTAGATTGAGCTGCTGCTTTGTACTTGTCTCCAACAACCAATTCATAGGCTGAAACAGCTTCTTCTGTGTTACCTAGAGCTTGTTGTACCAAGCCATGTAGTAGGTGATACTTATCTCCATCCTCATCTTCTGGCAAGGCTGCAACCGCAGCTTGGATAGCAGGTAATGCATCTTCATTTTTTTCTAACTTATTTAAAGCTGCTGCTTTGTAATAAGCTGCAATATAAGCATCATTCCCTTCTGGGCGAGCTTCCATGTATAAGTCTGCATACTTTACTGCACTCTCGAAGTCATCCTCCTTGATATAAGAAACCGCACTAAAATTTTGTGCTTTACGGTAGAGAGCTGGTGCTTTATCTTTATTGTTAGACGTAGCCATGGCTTGGTCTCCAGCCACTACATAAGCGTTAATAGCCGCAGGAATATCCGTCCCTTGTCCGTCCAAAGCTTGTGCTCTACCAAGATAATTTCCAAAATAAGAATCATTCATCACAATACCTTTATCAAAGTATTCCAGTGCCGTATCATAATTTTTGGCTTTGCGTTCTGCGGTTCCTAAGCGATAAGCACAAGAAGTACCATTTTTGGAAGCCAAGCTAATGACTTTCTTACCGGTATCGCTAGTAGAATCGGCTTTAGCAATCGCCTCTTCAAATAATGGAAAAGCTGCTGCATAATCTTTTTCCTTCATCTTCGCTAAAGCGTCATTATAGACTGCGGCAGCAGAAGGAGCATCTTGGGCAGCTAGGGTGAATGAGAAAACTAAAAGTAAAATAAAAGTGCTTAATTTTGTAGTAAATTTCAACATGACAATTCGATTTCTTACTGTTTGTGAATAATAATATTTCTTGTCTATGGTTTTGGGTAAATTGTATTCGTACCTCTAAAAGATGAATTTTTTTTATTTATTGTCCAATAAATAACACTATTTAACATATCGTTTAAACTTCAATATTGGAGTTTAGGTTTTGAATAGCGGTTCTTAACGTGTTGATTTACTGTGTATTCACTAAAAAAACGGAACAGAAGTCTAAAAAGCTGCTTTAACAAGCCGCTAACGCTATATAAAACGTCGTTCCTACTTCTTTCCTTGTCTCAAAATAGACTTGTCCGCCAAATTGTTCGATAATATTGCGGGACATGGAGAGTCCAATGCCTGTCCCAGAGGATTTTGTGGTAAAATTAGGATAAAATACTTGTGCTTGTAGTACCTGTGGTATACCCATGCCATTATCAGCAATACTTATCTTAATCTCTTGCCCGGTCTGTTGTAAATCTACTTGTATTACCCCTTCCCGACCATCTGGAATGGCCTGAATAGCATTGGTTATAATATTGTGGAATACCCGCATCAATTGATCCTTATCTGCCATGGTAAATATTTGCTCTGAGGGTAATTGTAATTGGAATAAAGTGTCCGATGCTTGATTGGCATACAAATCTACAACCGAACGCAATAGTTCATTCAATTGTATGCGTTTAGGTTCTGCTTTGGGCATTTTTGCAAAATGGGCAAACTCATCTGCTATTTTAGTCAAGCCCTCGATTTGCTCAATTAAAGTGGTAGAAACATTTTGGATAAGTGGCCCGACCGTCTCCCGATTCATTTGGTAAGCTCTCAATAAATGTTGGACACTCAATTTCATAGGAGTCAATGGATTCTTGATCTCATGGGCTACCTGTTTGGCCATTTCCCGCCAAGCACCTTCGCGCTCTGAAAGCCTTAATTGTCTTGAACTTTCTTCTAATTTTTTTAATGCCAAATTATACTGTTGAATTAACAAACCTATCTCATCTTCATTTTTCCAAACTAAAGGTTTATTGGACTCTAATCGCAATTGTCTCAAACTTTCCCCAATTTTACTAATGGGCTCCGTTATAGAGTTGGCCACCCAAATTGCGATCCCTCCGGCGATAAACATAAAGAACACATAAAGGCTAAAGATCGACCCCACAAAATTATTGAGTTGTTGCTCCTCCTGAGCTACAGATCGACTACTGGGAATCGCTAGATAAGCTACAATTTGATCATTGGAATTTTTTAAAGTAGTAAATAAGGTTTCCGTTTTATTCCGATTAGTGTCAAAGATATAGGGCTGCAACTGGACTTTTAATAACTCAAGTGCCAGTACAGACATCCATTGAGGAGCATTTCCTTGTACTTTGTTCCCAGCTAAATATTGCCCAGATCGATTATAAAGGAAGAACGCGGGCTGCTGTTCCTCCAGTAGATCTAAACCATTACTTTGTACAAGACTACGCTGCAAGGAATCCAACTGATTGACGGGATCCCAACTTTGTTGTAAGGTCTTCATCGTTGCCAAAGCTGTTTGTTGCTGTGCTATGCGAGTAGTAGATTTAAAATACCAAACGGTAACCGCTCCAATCAGGATCGAGCTACCCAAAACAATTCCTATAACTGCTAATTGTATTCTGTTTTTTAAAGAGTGTTTTATTGTAAAAACACCATATAAAAAGTCTGGTACAATTGGAAAGAATGAATGTATTCCAACAAAAAACAAAATCACCAAAATAAAAAGCATAAAAAACAAGGCAAAAAGAGAAAGAGGACTAAAGTAATTACCCAAGCGCTTCTGAAAAACAACCAGGTTTTGACCTTGTCTTTTTGCTAATATTAGGTGTTGCGCTGTTTTGCTTTGAAAAAATTGATCTTCTGGTAGATTGTTTAATTTGTCCCATTCTAGGTCCGTAATAAATTGTTGGCTTAACTTGGTTTCGCCATTCTCTAATACTAAAAAAGCATAACGGTCTAAAAACCTCAACTGATTTAAAGAATCTGTCTGAAGCAAAATATCACTATAAGTTTGCATGGTTTGCAAATCTTTCGTGACTACATATTTATAGCTTAGACTAGCAGCAAAAGCAGACATCATCATCAACCAGACCATTAGCCAGGTAAAGTTGAAGGTTTCTCCATCGGCTAAAAGGTCAAAGAGCATTAAAAAAATAAAACCCATTAAAATCCAGGATAGGACACCAAGTCCCAGGTTTAGGCCTAATACAATAGGCACCGAAAGGATTAATGCAAAAAGCATCAATAGCGACCTACTTAGAAATGGAAGTTTTAATATTGCCACCCACTTGAAAAGTCGATAAACAAATAAAAACACGGCCAATAACAAAAGGACTAAACTCAGTGCTACCAAAAAACCTTGCTGAGTAATTTGTAAGGTAGCCTCTAAATTAAAGAAGACTTTCGCTTCTAAAATAATGTACTTCAGCCAATAAGCTACGCCTACGATCAGTGATAAACTCAAGGTATACAAAGTCAAAACCCGAAAATGTACGGCATTAGGGCGGGCGGTTCCCCAATGACCAAAAAGTCGATAAAACTGTGTAAACAACCAAAATACAAACGTAGATTGTACTAATATTAAAATAGCACTAGGCCCAGTACTCGTACCAATTAGGATAGGATTCCAAGCTTTCCAATCCATACCAAACACCGCTTGAGTATTTAAAGTAGCCGTCCAAAAGATAAATAATACCAATAAACTACCAATCCCAAATAGCAAGGAACCAAACTTAGCATAAGCCCCCGTTTTTAAATAAACGGATAAGTAATAGTTAGATATAAGCCAAATGATAAAAATAAAAAGACCGACCAACCAGAAGCGCAACTTATTTTTCAGTAACCTTTGTGGTCCTGATAAATAAATTGATGGGTAGTCCTTTAATAATAATGGCTGATAACTCTTTTTTTCAATTAACGACAAAGATAGCTCAGCAGGTAATTCCAATAATGGGATCCAAGCCCAAGCTCGAACGGTAGCACTTAAATCGTAAGACTTCAATAAAAAAGCGCTTCCTTGTTTATTATACCAACCTTCTTTCAATTGATTGGTCCGTAGCTTATTCAACTCTAGCTGCGTAAAATGCAGGTCGGTATGTACCAATTGAAAATTCTGACCTTGCACTAAAAAAAGTGAGAAAACTTCTGTTTTTAATGCCTCTAATTGTAAAAGCTGCTTTTCAATATCCTTTAGGTAACGAACCTCATCCCGTTTCAAAAGGTAGCTCGTAAAGCTAGCATCTTGTAAGTAGCTAGCCAGCTGCTTTTCCTGCTGCTCTAAATGTTTTTGTAAATCCTTTTGATAGCTAAACATTGATTCTTGCCCTTGGTCCAGGTAGAAACTGGCCAGACTGGTGAGGAGACCAGCAAGGCTTATAATTAGAACCCATTTTTTGCTAAAGAACTTCATGCTGGTTTTAATTACGGTACTTTCCCAAGTGGGTTGCAGCTTAAATTTAAGCAGCCATTGGATTAAAACCAAAAAGCTGTAGTTTTACATTTAATATTGCAGGCCACCCTATCGCGGTTCGCCTTTGGCGAAATGAGGAAAGTCTGGACAACGTAGGGCGCCACACCATCTAACGGATGGGCTTCTTTACTGATGTTAAACTCAGGAAGGAAGACAGAAAGTGTCACAGAAAATATACCGCCTTGCCGAATGGCAGGGTAAGGGTGAAATTGTGCGGTAAGAGCGCACATCTTGATCAGGTAACTGATTAGGTAGATAAACCTTGTGGGTTGAAATGTCACATATATCTCGATTGGTTTACTTCGGTAAACCAGCCAATTTGCCTGATTAGTTTCTAAGGAAGTCGAGAAGGGTAGGCAGATGGACCCCGTTGGTGACGACGGGGCTAGATAAATGATAGGGCCGTTGCTTTCGAGCAAATGGACAGAATCCGGCTTATCGGCCTGCAATATTATTTTAATGGTTTGGTGCTTTTTGGGCTGTTTTTTTAAAAAAAATCCAACCAAAAAACCACCAAACTATTAAACACTTGCTTATTGATCAGCTAACTCACCAAAATCAAATAATAGAGAGAAGCGCAGCGTATTATCCAATGGATTCCGTTGATTGGTCGTCGGGATCAAGTAGGAAAAGTTTAAGCCAAAGATGTTGTATTTTAAACCTAAACCAACCGTAAAGAATTTACGATTCCCTTTTTGACGGTGCTCATTGAAATAGCCTGCTCTAACGGCAAACTGCTCATCATACCAATATTCTACACCAACTCAGTATATAAACTCTCTCAATTCTTCCTGGAAGCCCTCTGGAGCATCTGACCAACTAGAGAAAACGGCACCAACCGGAGATTCGTCCTTCCAATCTGGAATTCCGTCATTATTTTGATCACAATCTAAGCCCTGACAAGGCGTGGGTACCAACAGTTTGTTGATGTCAGCCGCAAAGGTAATGGAGTTATACTGGTCTAAATCTATCTTCCAGCCTGCTCCGATACCAAAGTTAGCAGGTAAAAAGTCCCGATTTAAAGAATTGGTATAAGTGATTTTTGAGCCTATATTAGACAAAGCCAAACCGACCGTTAGTTCTGAGTTGGCATTATTCAGCTCGACCGGTGCAATGTAGGTCAAGGAGAAATCCGCAGCTCCAGCAACTCCTGGTTCAATAGTTTCACCATCTACAATTTGACCAGCAGCCAGGTTAGAATAAATGAATTTACCTGTAACTCCTGCTGAAAGTCTTTCGGATAATTTACGTGCATAAGCAACACTAATTTCGAACTCATTTGGACGTCCTGTATTCAAAGGTTGTCCGTTTGGATCTGTAAACTGGATGCTACCTAATGAAAAGTAACGCAAACCAAAACCTACTGCTTGGTCTTCGCCAATTTTGGAATATCCAGTAAGATAGGCTAAGTAAACATCATTCAAACCTAATGCCCTTAACCAGGGCGTATAAGTGGCCGAAACACCTAAATCTTCCGTTGCAAAAGCTAGCTTAGAAGCATTAAAATGCATAGCGTTGGCATCTGGTGAAAGACCAATTCCTACATCACCCATTGCTCCGGAGCGGGCGTCTGATACAATTCTTAAAAAAGGTACCGCAGTAACTACGGTATTAATACAGGGTGTCCCGTCTTGATTAATCAAGCCTCCTGAGCTTTCAATACATTGTGCATTGGCTAATTTAGGACTAACCATCAGTAGCAAGGATACCAGTCCTGCAAATAGTAGTAAATTCTTCATGGAATTTATCGATTTATTAATTTGTGCAAATATAAAATTTATTAACGAGGCTATACAGTTAATTACAAAAGCCTTGCCAATTTTGAGTTTTCTCTCTTCTCTTACGTTTAATTA
Source organism: uncultured Saprospirales bacterium (assembly GCA_964021975.1). GTDB lineage: Bacteria > Bacteroidota > Bacteroidia > Chitinophagales > Saprospiraceae > DATFKA01. The sequence goes on from CAXIDD010000047.1 coordinate 13,490, forward strand.
GGTCTCGTAGTATAGCAAATCTTAATTTTTTTAACATTTTGACGCTTTACTTGACTTTACGAAGGTATAGATCAGTATAAAGCTTTTTTCGCTGCTCTAAATCTTCAATTATTTCAAGAGTACCAACTTTTGGAATTCACTTTCTCCTTTTAGCGGATCAATACCAGGAATATTTGCCCGGACCTTCACCTTGTAAAGATATACACCTTTTGCTAAAGGATCACCAAAGTCATCCCGCCCATCCCATTCGATACAATCATCTTGCCGAATGGCTCCATCGGAAAAGATGTTGGCTTGTAAAGTTTTTACTAACCTTCCTGAAACTGTAAAAATTTGAATCAGGACATCCAAGTCTTGGTTGGCATTGTTGTGATCAAACTGAAAGCAAGTACGATCCGTAAAAGGATTGGGATAATTCAAAACGTGCTCTAAAACAAAACCTTCTGTCTCTGCTACCAAGAATTCCGTATACCCTTCTGAAGAGTTATTGGCAACGTCCCATGCTTTCACCCTCAGGGTGTGTATCCCTTCTGATAGTCCAGCGAGTGGGAATCGTACTTCTCCTTTGGTGAAATCATCTAGCTCTGACTGAAAAAAATCATTGAGCAAAAAGGTGTTTTGCGTATCATCATCCAGAATAGCTTCTAAGTCATGACCAATGCTGTTACCAACTACATTGATACCAAATTCATCTTCTAGCTTGACTAAGAGCGTAGGGTCGGCATCGGTCACTCCTCCAAATACAAAATCTTCGGTATTCATGAAGACATCGATTTGAGGTCCCGTTTTATCCGTGATGTTGTCTGCATTACTTCCACCAATGATGACTTGTTCGAAGGCCCCTTTGGCATCTTGAACTGCGTTGGGGTCAAAAGCATAGTAACTTATCTTACCTTTACCGAACTCATAATTGATATCTTTTGGAATCACAAAAGAGAACTCGAAGGCCCCATCTTTCACAGAAGCACGTCCTCGAAAAATGATGTTTTTTTGGATATCATAGTCTACAATTCTACTCCCTTGATCTTGCCCCAGCGTTTTAAGACTTAATTCTTTATCATAAACGGTAGGAAAAATAGTTCCATTAAAACCACTTACTTTTTGGCCATTATTATCGAGAATCTCTCCGGCTACTTTGACTATTTGCAAAGCGCGCAAAGTATCAGACCGACTAGCATCCACCCTTTGTTCATCGATTTGGGTAGTCCTTACTTGGCCAGTTGGAATCGCCAATTTCTGGGAAGGATCTCCTATCAAAGTGAATTTTCTGGAGTTGGTCACTACACTGGAATTTGGTAAGTCATTTTTAGCCGCCCGCATCGCTTCTCCTAGCGTAAGGTAACGACCATTCTCTGGTTGGAGCAATTGATCAAGTGCTAAGCGAGTTAAAGTCGCATTTTGATTGGCAAATACTGCTCTGGTAGTGGTCATTAAAGCAAAAGCCCCCCCATTAGGATTTAAGAAAGCTTCTTCTCCAGCAGAAGTAAAGGATGGATCATCATACCCCGTAAAAGAACAAGTAGCGGTCATCAAGA
>CAXIDD010000048.1:0-14976 GCA_964021975.1 uncultured Saprospirales bacterium
CATCGTAGTAGTGTCCAGGTTACAAAGACCCATCAGTCCGAGTACGAACTGGCTAAACAATTACTACAAGAATTACAAAATCGTTTTGAAAACTTATAATCGCTTAATTAATACCGCATCATCTCAATGATCTGTCCGTCCAAAGTACGGACAGATTTCATTAGATCAGCGGTCATACAAGAATGTACGGGTACAATGAGAAGCAAATCGCCGATTTTAGTGGCTGCTATACGCTCTTGGGTAGTATGAATTTTACCGTGCTCCTGGGAAAGACCGGATACGTAGGTATCTGAATCGGGAATGACCGACCAAGCCTTTTCTGTCCAGTCGGCTAATAATCCAAAAATAGTCGTACCATCCCTTCTTTGAACGCGGTCTTTTGAAAAATGGACACCGCCACCGTAGACGATAATTTCATTGCGTTCTGGGTATTTTGCGACTACTGGACAAGCCATGGCCACCGCAATTTGCTCGGTAGAGCAGGAGCCAATGTAGCTCTGAGTAACATCGTAATAAACAAAATTACCTGGTCTTATTTCATCAACTCCTGGGAATTGATCTGCGATGCTGCAAGTAGGTGTATCACCTAAAGAAATCATTAAATCAGGATGCTTTTCTTGAAATTTAGAGCGCAGTTGACTCATTAATTGGAGACTATATTGATGGGCTTTTAAGATCGTTTCGTGGCTTCTAGCTTGGTAGCTTTGACCTGCATGACCTAAAAAGCCTAAAAACTGCATTTTTTTACTTTGCGTTATTCTTTCAACCAGTTGATGGATCAGTGGTAAATGATCCAAATGAAGACCACTGCGGTTGTTACCAGCATTAATCTCTACAAAAACACCAACCTTGGTCGAGAGGTTTTCTTCTAAAAAAGCCAGCGTTGAAAGATTCTCCAGGCAAATATTCAGCTGCACTTTTCTTGCCAAAGTGTTAATACGCTCTACTTCTAAGATATTTACAGGGAAAGCAACAGTAATATCTTTCCAACCATCAGCTGCAAAATAGCTAGCCATTCGAAAAGAAGAGGTGGTGATGTGCTCTACGCCCGCTTCCCGAAACCATCGGCCAATTCCATGAGCTTGGTGTGTTTTAAAATGGGGTCTTATAATAACTTGATTATCAGTAGCCTTTTGCACCATTTGGGCAATGTTTTGCCGGCATTTTTGCTCGTCGACTAGGAGTGTAGGCAATTTTATCTCAGGAATCATATTAACAGTTTTAGATCCGCTAAGATGTGAATTTAACGGCATTTTCCCAAGTAAATGCTACTTGTTAAGAGCTTGCTAAGGAGTATTAAAGTTATGTTTAAATCAATAAGAGGTATCTCATTTTTGGATAAAGTACCGTTTTTTTGGTGGACAGACAATTAGTATAGTCAGCCACTTTTTCGCCAGCTTAGAAATACAGAATTTTCACACAATCAACCTTAACTTAAAACAAGAACCTATGAAAAGGATTTTTTTAGTAGCTGCCCTACTTGGCGCTTTTTTAACTTCCCAAGCACAAATTGAATTTAATCCTAAAATTGGAGTTAATGCTTCTGGCCTTGATGCTCAGATCAAAGACTTTAAATCCGAAGCTAGAGCTGGCTGGAATGCAGGATTTGACCTTCGGATCGGCGATGAAATGCTCTTTTTTCAGCCTGGTGTTCATATTTACAACATGAATGCGGCTTTAAGCCAAAATCCAGATTTGGATGATGTCTCCCTGCTACAGGACGAGACCAGCATACAGACCATTAAATTTCCGGTTAACCTCGGTTTACGGCTAACTGGTGGTGATGGACTCTTGAATATATATGCACTAGGAGGAATTACCCCAACTTTACTTGCCGGGGTTAGAGAGTCTTCTAATTTTGCACTGACCGAAGATGATGTTAATGACTTTACATTGGGAGCCAATATAGGCGCAGGTGTTGACTTGTTTTTCCTAACCGTAGATGTTCGCTATGAAATTGGCCTACAAGATTTTTATACCAATTCTGCTGGTAAGAATAATATTCTGACGGCGAACGTGGGAATTCGGTTTTAGAGTAGTAATTTTTGATGTCCGAAGTCTGAAAACTTCGGACATCAAATCAATTTATCGTTTATCAATTTCTATCACCATACCTACGGTATTTTGGCCATTACGATCGGCCGAAAAGGTAATGGTATTACCACTTTGATATTGTACATTTTGGATAGGCTGATATTTCGCCAAGGTTTCTTGTAATTTGGCAGCATAAGTACTTTGTCGACTGCGATTCAGCTCATAATTAAAGGCACGGTAATCCAATTCCTCCTTTGAAATAACAATAGCGATATAGTCCCGATTGCCAACTTCGTCAGGGACCATACTGTAATCCTGAGGGAAAAGCCGCGTTCCTGTAATACCACAATAAGGTGAATGTTTATCAGTGTAAGGAAAGAGAACATAGCTGGAGCCATCTGTTTCCTGACCGAAAATGTACATATTGCATTCAATGGAATTAGCAATAAGTACTTTAAATTTATCTCCTTTGCCTACGGGTTGTGCCGTTCGGAAAGTGAGATTATTAATTTGTTTCAGTGGAATGGTCGCCCGTTGCTCTGTATTTAAGAGGCCAAATTCAACAGCAATTTTGCTGTCGTCAAACTTTTCGGTCTCATTAGCACTACCCATTGGATGCAGACCATAAGCCTCTTTGGTAAAGTGCTCAAAATCTTGGTAACGCATCCAGAAATTCCCTCGGTCTCCCCACTGCTCACCCCAGGAATTCATAATTTGAAGTGCACCGCCATTGTAGTTGTCATCATAACCGATGACCGTCATGGCATGGCCTCCAAAGCCTCGTTGTGCATAATCACTACTAGTAGGCCGCCACAATTTTTGGCCCATCATTCTGGACATAAAAGTACCACCTACCATCATACCAATGACTACAGGAGCACCTTGCGCTAGATTTTGTTTGATGGCAGGTACGTCTACTTTGTAATTGTTTGCCCCCATGGTGAGGCGGTTATACCCTTTGATTGTAAATTGGCGTCCGCGGCTAATGTCTCCTCGATCTGGATAATTGCTACAAGTCTGATCTGTGTAGGTGAATTCATTAAATGGCACGGCCCCATTTTGGCGCATGGCCTTCATGGCATCCAACATATAGGCACCTTCGCAGCCATCCAGGTGAATTTGATTGTATAAATAAGCGGGACTAAAAGCAATTCGATCAGGATCTTGACCAGAAGCTCTAGCTGCTAGAATGGTCCGGGCACTGTAAGCAGAAGCCCAACCTACACAAGAGCCTTGTTTGCCTTGATGCCTTCTTCGTGGAGCATATTGTTCTAATGAAACTCTGGCAGGAATTTGGTTATAGTTACCATAGCTCGTTGCTAAGGAGGCGAAAACTTGAGCAGTATCATATTTTGCCTGATTAAAGGAGGCACCAAGCGAGTAATCACTGGCGTTGATTTCGTCCCCTCCGGCAGCACTACTATTAAAAGCAAAGTTGCCACCCATTAAATAGTAGGCTAGACCACCAATTATTAAAATGGGGATGGCAATCTTAGGTTTTTTAAAGACAAAAAGAAGAATTATCGGAAGCCATTTAGCTAACGGGTTTCCACCATTTGAAGGTCCATCAGGGCGGCGGTTGCCTCCTTTAGGATCGTCTTTTTCCATTCTTACTGGCATAGATCATAGTTGTTCTTCTGCATAAATTTTTTACATTTTCTTATTGTGTAAAATATTTTCTCTGCAGATTGGTAAAGTAATAATTAGGATAAATTTACTTGCTTTGAAGCGTTTGGCCAAATACAAATTGCTTCTAAAAAAAAGTAAGTTTTGGTTGATTAACTTTTATGGAGACGTACGGATTAAAAAAAGTATCGAAAATCCGGACAGTTTACAAGTTCACTGAATGAATGTTTCGTTTATAACTTCGGGTAAATTTTTGTTTATTAATTGATTATCAGTTTTTTAGGTGAATTTGTTTTTGCTTTATTTTTTTCAAATCCTGAAATGATCGAAAAAAGGAGCGCAACGTTTGCGCTTACTCAGCGTATAAATTTTCATTAGAAACACGATATATCTTCACTATTAAGAAATTTACATGGACAGTTCAACATCTAAGGTTGCAAAGGCAATCAATTTTACGAAATTAAACAAAGCAATCCAGCGTTTAGAATCACTTTGCGATTTTAAAGGACAACAAGTAATTGAGCAACTGCAAGATTATGATGGCTTACCTTTTATCGACCTTTTAATAAAAACGGGAATTGATCCTGATGAATTAAAAGGCCAACTCAAAGACTTGCTCCATTCGGGAGTCATACAAACGGAGCAACAGCCCTTTTCAACTGAATATTCTTTGAATTACGGTCGCTTATCTGCTATCGCAGCTATCGCTAAAATATTGGCTAAGAATTAGGTTTACTTTAGGTTCAGATCCAAATCTGCGTAATAACCGGTATCAATATTCTTACGTAATTTGACAAAGTAAGTGATCTGTCCGGTATGGTAAGAAAAATGCTCAACTACGTGAATTAAGATGCTTAGCCCTTTTTCTTTAAACCCTTGAACTTGATAGACTTTAAAAAGATCGGCCGTAGTTAGTTGCTGGAGTGTAGCCTGTACTTCTGCCTGCGTCTGGTCTAATAATTGAATTAGGGTTTCAGTGGGGATTGGACCTGCTTCGTTGAATTCTTTATCCCTGTCTCGCTGATCTATTTGATCAGTCATACCAGCTACAATCCACTGGCGTGCATTGCCACAAAGGTGCAGCACCAAATTTCCAACACTATTTGAGTTGGCATTGGCCTTATACCAAATTTCTTTGGTTTCCAATTGGGCTAGACATTGCTTAATCCTAGGAATAGATTCCTGGAAGATCCGACGCTCCACTTCGGCTTTCAGATCTTCCAGAATCGGTAGGGTAGTGTTCATGGCGAATTAGGTATTTAAAGCGCCACAAACGCTGATGGTTTGCCCAGAAACATAGGCACTCATATCTGAGGCTAAAAAGACACAAACATCAGCAATCTCTTCAGATTTACCTAGGCGTTTTAATGGAATATTCGCCAAATAGCTATCCTTTACTTTGTCGTCCAAAGCATCCGTCATATCCGTTTCGATAAACCCTGGAGCAATCACATTACAACGTATGTTGCGGCTACCGACTTCCTTAGCGATTGATTTTGAAAAACCAATAATTCCTGCTTTAGACGCCGCATAGTTGGCTTGACCAGCATTCCCTGTTACCCCAACAATCGAGCTCATGTTAATGATCGAACCTCCTCGGTTTTTCATCATTGGACGCAGCACTTGCTTAGTTAAGTTGAAAACAGATTTTAAATTCACTTCAATGACCTTGTCCCATTGTTCTTCTTTCATGCGTAGCATCAAAGTGTCTTGCGTAATGCCCGCATTGTTAATGAGCACATCTATTTTTCCAAAGGTTTCTAAAACCTCTTTTACTAATTGCTCTGCTTGCTCAAAAGAGGCGGCATCAGACTGGAAGGCTTTCGCTTCTACGCCCATCTCCTTTAGTTCAGCCTCAATAGCAAGGGCTTCATCTGCTGAAGAACGATAAGTAAAGGCTACATTAGCACCATTTTCAGCAAAACGACGTACAATGCCCGCTCCAATTCCACGAGAGCCACCGGTAACCAAAACTACTTTGTCTTGTAGTAATTTCATCTAAGTATTCTTTAAAAACTTCGGTTCTAAAAAAATCTATTACTCTGCAAAAGTAGTTACAATCTTGGAATTGGACAAAAGACCTTCTTAGAAAGCTATTTTCATTTACAAAAACATATAGACTACTCCTTTAATTCACTCCACTTCAAATTGGCATAAGCCTGATATATGAAAAATAAAGAGGTAGCAGAAATGATGTAAAAAGCAGGAAGGACCCACCAGAAACTATTGATAAAAAAGAAATGTACGGCTCCCACCATCCCCGCGAAAATTAAGGTCATAAACCCTTGGGCCATATTGCTTCCTTTACTTTGATTCTCCCAGGCTTGACTAAAGGGCAAACTCTTCTGGGTGGTATAGGCAATCAACAAACCAACGAATAGAACATTAATTAAACACAGGCCAACATCGGTCAGTACTTTTGGGCCCCATAAAGCCACCACAATGATTGAAATAATAGTATAAAAGGGTAGGAAGTACTTTACCGTACAAGCTTTGAATGCCCCCATAATGATGGGCCCAGGCTTGGGTAAAGGCGTGGCAAAGTACACCCAAGAGGCTTTATATTGTTCTGAAAAACGGGTTAGATTAAAGGCACCAGTTAAGATAAATAAGCAAAAATAGAGCAATACAATGTAGCGATTACTGCTGATCATGGACTCAAATTTTTCCGAAAGGGAACCTTCATCTGCTAAGAAGATGTACAGGAAATAAGCTGGGATAAACCCAAACATAGGATATAACTTTACTCGAAAAGTACGACTGCGCTGAGTTATACTCCAGGTCCAGTCGTAGCCTGCTTGCTCTGCAGTTGAATTGGTAAACCAAGCTGCGGTGCGATCTCGCCAACTGAGCCTTGACGGACGGGCTTTGGTCGATTCAACTGACTTTGTTTTCTGATCGCCACCACCTTGACCAATGACCAACATTTTTTGATTAAAATCTTTGGCTAAGAAATTAGCCACTAGATAGATGCTCACAAGAGGTAGTACCACCGCCAAGATGGCCATAATGATCACCGCTAGGCTGTTATTGCCGTTCATCACCAAGTCCCAAAAGGCACCTAGCCAGGTAGAGGGCAATAACCACATCCCACTATTGACTAATAAGTCTAGCTCTTTGACATCTTCAAAGTCAATGAATTGGGGCAATAAGTAATACCCAATAAAAATTAAACTGGTAAAGCCAATTTGGAAATAGCTGATGATATCCTTAAATCTGCTAGGGCTGGTAAGTCTAAGAATAATCAAATAAGTTACATTTACGATTAAAATAGAAATGATGACACTAATAATCATCAAAAAGATGAAAACAAAGAAAGCCAAAACCCCATATTTCACGGTCAGCGTAATCCAGGCAGTAATGGCAAAGGCTAAGACGAGCTTTGATAAGTAAAACCCGATGTGTAGCAACCTAGATAAGGTAATGGTGCGGTCATTGATCGGCCTGGGAAATAGAATGTAGTTGTCTCGTACATCGATTAAGACATCCGTAAAGTCCGTAATCAAGGTTAGGGTGACCAAGACGATCCATGCAGTGAAATAAATGGTTAGTCCTGTGGCAGTTTGTTGAAAAGCAACTACAATAAAGGTAAAAGCCATACCCATGAACCCAAATAAAACCATGGTCATTACATCCTGGTTTTTGGTCTCTTTTTTATTGCGATTGCCCATATTGCTAAAAGAAGAACGCCGACGGCTATCCATTTTTAGCTTAGCTTCTAGGATGACTTGCAGTTGATCGGGATCGGCACCAATATTGCGCCACAGAGGTGCCAATAAGCGAACCAAACGTAGGAGAATTTTATTCATAATCTTTTAAACAGAAGCTTAGGTAATTAAAGAAAAACAGCTTTAATAGATCGATGGAGACAGAGATTTTTTGCTAATCAAAAGACTTCATAAAATCCGAAGCTTTTTGATCAAAGCCTCCCTGTCCAGTCAAGTTGGAGAAAATAGCTTCCAAGGAATCGCCCTGATTAGAACGCAGCGTTTCAATGGCCCCATCCGCTACGACCGAGCCATCTGCAATTAGAATAATCCGATCCGATATTTTTTCTACTGTGTCCATGATGTGAGAGCAATAAATAATGGTTTTGCCCTGTGCGGCCAACTGGGTGATAATCTCTTTCACCAAAATGACGGTGTTGGCATCGAGTCCACTCAAAGGCTCATCCATAAAAATGATTTCCGGGTTGTGGAGTAAGCCAGAGACCAGCAATACTTTTTGGCGCATTCCCTTAGAGAAGGTATCCATGCGATCATCAATGTGGCCATCCATACCAAAATAAGAAAGCATTTTTTGCATGCGTTGTTCCATTTGGGCTGAATCCATACCTTGGAGTCTGCCTAGCATACTCAAGAATTCACGAGGGGTGAGCACGTCGTAAATTTCAGTTTGCTCGGGAATGTAGCCGATCCGCTTTTTTACTTCCAAGGCCTGTGTACGGATATCTAATCCATTGACGGTAACCTCTCCCTCAAATTGACCATCAAGCCCCGCCAGAATGCGGACCGTTGTTGATTTACCAGCTCCATTGGGGCCAATGTATCCGATGACTTGACCGGGTGCAATATCTAGATCTATACCATGTAAAACCTCTTTCTTACCATAGCTTTTACGTAGACCTTTCATGCTGATGATTGAATCCATGTGTGTGTTTGTTGCTTAGAGCATATTTAAAATTAGCTTTTGAGGCGACTACTGGCAAATTTAATTCTGATCAAGGCGCGAAGAAGAAGCCTAGCCTTAGCTAAGCGACTGATGAGCAACCTGCCTGCGCCGAGGCTTCGGCAGGCAGGCGCAAGACAGAATCAAATTTGGTGTAGGTAGCCCAAAGTGTTAAATTTAAACATGCTCTTAATTTATTTATTGTATCCAAACTAAAAGGTAGCTTTCTTGTTGGATATAATAGAATTTTATCTAAAAATAGGCCCAAAAATTCGACAAATGTACATTGGAATGACAATTCAAATGGCCTAATTATCATACAAATGTAGAACTTGGTCCTTCTTTCAGTCAGCTATAGGAAATGAACTAGAAAACTCGTAGTTTTGCACCGATTTTTAAATATTAAAAAACGCTATTAATGGATTCTGTATCAACGAAGTTGAACTATAAAGTAAAAGACATTGCCCTAGCAGAATGGGGGCGCAGAGAAATTGAATTGGCCGAGGCAGAAATGCCAGGTTTGATGGCTCTACGGGAGCAATATGGTGAAAGCAAGCCTTTGAAAGGTGCGCGAATCGCTGGTTGTTTACACATGACCATCCAAACTGCGGTACTAATCGAGACCTTGATCGAACTAGGAGCTGAGGTAACTTGGTCTTCTTGTAATATCTTTTCTACTCAAGATCAGGCAGCAGCAGCGATCGCAGCAGCTGGTATTCCTGTTTATGCTTGGAAAGGAATGACCGATGAGGAGTTCTGGTGGGCAATTGAGCAGACTTTATTTGCTTTCGAAGGTGGCAAACCATTGAATATGATCTTGGATGATGGTGGTGACTTGACCAACATCGTTTTTGATAAACACCCAGAATTGGTAGAAGGTATCGGTGGTTTAAGTGAAGAGACCACTACTGGTGTACACCGCCTCTACGAGCGCGAGCGCAATGGTACTTTAGTGATGCCTGCAATCAATGTCAATGATTCTGTAACTAAGTCAAAGTTTGATAACAAATACGGCTGTAAAGAATCTTTAGTTGATGCAATTCGTCGTGCTACAGATATCATGATGGCTGGAAAAGTTGCCGTTGTTGCTGGTTATGGTGATGTTGGTAAAGGGTCTGCTGCTTCTTTGAGAGGTGCAGGCTGTAGAGTAATTGTTACAGAGATTGATCCAATTTGTGCTTTACAAGCGGCTATGGATGGATTCGAGGTCATCAAAATGACTTCTGCTATTCCTAGAGTAGATATCGTAGTAACCGCTACCGGGAACTTCAACATCATTTCTGAAGAGCACTTCAAGTTGATGAACGATAAAACCATCGTTTGTAACATCGGGCACTTCGATAATGAAATCGATGTAGCTTGGTTGAACGAAAATTATGGAGATTCTAAAATCACCATTAAGCCTCAAGTAGATAAATATACTATTGATGGTAAAGACATTCTGTTATTGGCAGAAGGTCGTTTGGTGAACTTGGGTTGTGCAACGGGGCACCCATCATTTGTAATGTCCAACTCCTTTACCAATCAGGTATTGGCACAAATCGAATTGTTCCAAAAAGGAGACAAATACGAAAATAAAGTATATACTTTACCTAAGCACTTAGATGAGGAAGTAGCAAGACTACACCTAGCTAAGATCGGTGTTGAATTGGAAGAATTGTCTAATGAGCAAGCTGATTACATCGGTGTAGCTGCAAAAGGACCATTTAAGCCAGAACACTACCGTTACTAGGATATATAGTTACGGGAATTATGAAATGTTGAATTGTTGAATTATTTTTAATTCAGCAATTCAACAAATCAATACCTGATAAAATGCAGTCTACTTTTAGTGCTTATCTACAACTAGGCTTTGATCATATCTCTGATCTAAACGGCTACGATCACATCTTATTTATCGTTGCTTTATGCGCCATCTATCGACTTCAAGAATGGCGTAAAGTAGCTATCTTAGTTACTGCTTTTACCATCGGGCATTCTATTACGCTTGCTTTAGCAGCCCTTGATATCATTCCAATTAACGGGACCTTAATTGAATTTTTGATTCCAGTGACTATTATGATCACAGCCCTTTATAATGTGATTGCCCACCGCAGCAATACCGATAATGGCAATGCTACCTTTGGTCGGAAAATCAATTGGAATTACGGCTTTGCCTTAGTTTTTGGTTTGATTCATGGTATGGGCTTTTCCAATTTCTTTAAATCACTGGTGACCCCTGGACAAGAAGGGGAGTTCCTCCGCCAATTATTTGCCTTTAATGTTGGCGTTGAATTAGGTCAACTCGCCATTGTAGCGATTATTTTATTAGTTGCTTATGTAGCCATTAGCCTGGTTAAGGTAAAGCAGCGCGATTGGAATCTTTTTATCTCCGGTGCGGCTTTTGGTAATGCATTGATCATGGCGCTAGAACGCATTCCTTTCTAAGTTTTTCGTTGATAAGGGTAAGGTTTTTTGTTTTTAAAACACAGAGAATAAAGTTTAATCATTTATTCAATACTGTGTATTATGAAAACAATCCATACTTTAAACCTAGCTTCTAATAAGTTTTTGCTGTTATGCTTTATAGCGTTTCTTGGGTTTAATACACCTAGTGCTCAGGCACAAGAAACCAGAACTTTTAACCTGACACTCTTGAAATCCCTTTATCCAGATCATGTACGTGGTGATCGAGATTTTGGAGGCAATGGACCAAGTGTCAATACAACGGTCCGTCTACGCATCAGTTCCGACAAAAGAAGATTAGAAGCTGTAATCTATTTTAAAGCAAAAGAAACCCGTAGTAACTGGACAGAAGGGAAAAAAACTTGGACTAAGACGGTTGCCTCGGCTCCTGCCGGTTATGAATTCACTCGGATACTATCAAGTACTTATTCTTGTGCTAATTATGTAGATCGAAATCACAATATGGACTTTCCTAATATAGGTTGTGGGAATTTAGTTCGTAAAATTGCCATAAAAGGAGATACAAGTGGAGATGATGTAGGAAATACAACTAGTGATGATACCCGGATTCACTACATTCAATTCAATCCGGCAAGGGCTCAAATTCAGCGAATTGCTGGTAGAAAACAGGAAATAGACCAGTCGGTTTGGTTGAGGAAGTTACAGAGTACTTTCAGAGAAACCAGTATCAGGTTGAATAACTATACCCCAAGACGGTTTAAAAACAGTAAAGAAGAAGAGTACGCTTATTACCAAGCTAATGATAGCTACATTCGGACCATTCACAATGGACGTCCATTTATCTATCGGTTTACCATTCCTGTGGAACGCCGGGATCCGCTTTCTATTTACATAACGGATATGAAAACGCAGCGCGTATCAGCAGTTCGATCAGGAAATCAAATTAAATTGAGCTTATTCTTTGAAAGTAACGGAAGAGAAGTCTGGTCTAATTGTGTAGCCAACGCAGGTTGTGGTGCCTATGGAAATCGCGACATACAAATGAATTCGGCTAAAGTCGATATCTACCTAAAACCAATCGTTGAGCGGGGCCGGTTTAGCTACCGCTGTGAAAAAGTAGAACTCAACTCTACCACTAGAATAGATGGGTGTAATAATGATTTATTCGCTTTTATGTGTGACATTTTTATGCCGAATGGCAAATCAAGAATTAAGACTTCCGTTGAAAGTTCACTCAAGAGCAAACTTAATAACACTGCCATTAAAGCAACTCTAAATACAGTGTTGCAACAACAACTTGGAGCGACAGGAAGAATAACAGATACCTACATTGATAGCCGCACTGGAAAATTAGTGATCATCCAATAATTGAATGGATAAGCTTTTAAATTTCCCAAAACCGAAACAAGCTTTGCAAGAAATTGCAAAGCTTGTTTCGGTTTTTGTGCTTTTTTCATTTCCTTGCAGCTAATTCAAGATAATACTACCATGTTTCATTCGCCTAAATCTTATTTTGTAAAGGCTATTTCGCCAGAAGTTTCTTCTAAATTCATTACAGCTAAGGCTTGGATGAGCGCTAATTTACTGGAAGATTTCCAGTATCCCTGGGGAGAAGGAGTACCTCCAAAAACACACTTTCGAGCATTGCATACTGCAAATACTTTTTATTTTCAATTTGAGGTAGAAGATCACGATCTATACGCGGAGGTAGTTGAGAATGAGCAAATGGAAGTAGCTGAATCAGATAGAGTAGAATTATTCTTTTGTCAGGATGAGCAATTAGATCCTTATTACTGTTTGGAAATGGATTATTTGGGCCGTTTGTTAAGCAACAGTGCGAAGTTTCACAGACAAATGGATTATAATTGGTATTGGCCTGATGGTTTTCATTTTCAAAGTGAGCAAACAACTACAGGATTTATTGTGAAAGGTGCCATATCTAAAGCAAGTCTGTCTGCATTGGGATTATTGAAAAATAATGAAATGCGCGTTGGGATTTTTAGAGGGCAGTACAGCAATAAGCCAAATCAAGCAGTTCGATGGATCAGTTGGATTGACCCAAAGACACCACAACCAGACTTTCACGTCCCTTCAGCTTTTGGTATATTAAAGTTACTTTAAGATGAGTCGTGAATTGGTAATTCTTATCGCAAAAGAATAACTTTACCTAAATAAGTAAGGGAGCAGTATTAAATAGCTTCTAAGCTTACGATCTTCTTCGAAGCGGTTTAAAAGTTGATATATGAATTTATTTCTGCAGAGTCTGTTGCTGTTATTACTTTCCAATCCATTGGCAGATCAGGCTATTTTTCATGAGTTTCATTTGAGCAAATCTTTAGTGGAATACAATGCATCCGAAAAAGCCATCCAAGTATCTATGCATATTTTTCTGGATGATTTGGAAGAGGCACTCCGTAAACAAGGCAAAGATCAATTGCACATCTGTACTACTAAAGAATCTGCAGAAGCGGAAACCTACCTGGAAGCTTACATCAGGGATCATTTTAAAATGATCGTTAATGGGCAAGCCGTAGAATTTAATTTTCTAGGTAAAGAGCCTTCTGAAGACTACCAGGCAGCCTGGTGTTACATTGAAGTGGAGGGTGTAGAGACACTAAAGGACATAGAAATCCGCAATGACCTACTAATGGAGATATTTGATGATCAAAAAAATGTCGTACAATTAATCGGACCCAATAAAAAGCGAGGCGTATTGCTTTTGCAAAAGGGAAGAACCAAAGAAAAGGTTAGTTTTTAACTGACGAAGCTTCGCTGATCAGTAGAAATTAAAAGTTACCAGGAACGGTATAAAATGTAAGCATGAATATTTTAAAATATTTATTGATTTGGCCCATAAGACTCTATCAAGTCACCCTTTCTCCTTTATTAGGGCACAATAAATGCCAATATAGTCCAAGTTGCTCCCACTATACTTTGCAGGCCATCGAAGAATGGGGCCCATTAAAAGGCGCATGGATGGGGATGAAAAGAATCGGCCGCTGCCATCCTTTCGGCGGTCATGGTTATGATCCCGTACCCGAAAATCCAGCAAAAACCAAGAACGTTTAGATAAACCACCAAATAGTTAAGATGTTAAGAAGACCACGACGCAATCGTCAATCCACTGCTATTCGTAAGATGGTGCAAGAGACGCACCTGACTCCTGATCATTTAGTACAACCCTTTTTCCTGGTTGATGGACAAAACATCCGTACAGAAGTCTCTTCTCTACCAGGAAATTTTCGAATGTCCATTGATTCCTTGTTAAAAGAAATGGAAGCCTGCATAAGCTTAGGTATCCATAATTTCATGGTGTTTCCAGCAGTTGAAGAAGCACTGAAAGATAAAATTGCTTCTTACAGTTACCACGAAGATAATTTTTACCTAAAAGCAGCACGAAAAATTAAAGAAACCTTTCCTGAAATCAGCCTGATTAGTGATGTGGCCATGGATCCCTATAGTTCTGATGGCCACGATGGCTATGTAGAAGATGGTAAAATATTGAATGATCCTACTTTACCAATTCTAGCAAAAATGTCGGTAGCTCAAGCTCAAGCTGGATTTGACATTCTTGGCCCTTCAGATATGATGGATGGTCGGGTAGCCACTATGCGAGAGGCTTTGGATGGTCAAGGTTATACAGATACTGCAATTATGTCTTATACGGCTAAATATGCTAGTGCATTTTACGGCCCTTTCCGAGATGCTTTGGACTCCGCTCCGAAAGCTGGAGATAAGAAAACTTATCAAATGAATCCAGCCAACAAACGAGAGGCATTGATTGAAGCGGCCCTGGATACCGAAGAGGGAGCAGATTATTTGATGGTCAAACCGGCACTTAACTACTTAGATGTCATTCATATATTAAAAGAAAACTTCGATTTGCCCATCGCTGCTTACCACGTAAGTGGAGAATGCGCCATGTTGATTGCTGCCTGCCAAAAAGGATGGTTGGATTATAACAAAGCAATGCCCGAGACCTTATTGTCGCTCCGGCGCGCAGGAACGGATGTCATCATCACCTATTTCGCCCAGGATTACGCAAAATGGTTTAAAGAGACTTCTTAGGTGCCTTTGGAGGTTCAAATTATCAAACCTTAGATGGCCTTGGGGGCCTTGGGTTGTTTAAATTATCAAATCAAATCTTAGATGGCCTTGGGTGCCTTGGGTGGTTCAAAAAATAAAAATAAAAATAAAAATAAAAAAGGTCATTCCAAGCCCTAAACTCGGAATGACCTTTTA
>CAXIDD010000049.1:0-14882 GCA_964021975.1 uncultured Saprospirales bacterium
AAAATGGTCCCCGTCTTTTAAATCGCTGCAAATTTAGGCTTTTATCTGGATATAGAAAAGAAAATTCCACTTTGTTATCTAGAGTTTTTTTGAGCAAAGTCCTTGAAAATGATATACTTGTGTTTTTAATTACCAAACCGAGGTGCTTAAAAGAATTATATTCTTTAGTTTTTAAAAATGAAAAAACTTTCTTTTACAAAAGAAAGTTTTTTCAAGTTAAGGTGCCTGCGTAATTTTTATGTCAATAAAAAGAAAAATAATTAGAAGCTTAACAATTCAAGCAAGTGCTTTAATCTTTAAGCAATGAGGAAGTATTTTTTAGCTTATTTTCCTCAATATGTTTGGCCATAATCACCAACATCGAATCATATCCATAGGGCCGCCAACCGTGATTACCTCGTGCGCCGTAACTAAAAGATCCTCCATAATAGGGATTGGTAGTGGATTCGAGGAACTCTTCCATGTGATACACACCTACATTAAGATAGAATTGATCCATATGCCCACAGAAAACATTTAACTTACCTTCCAACTTAGGTCCGAGTTCTTCCCAATTGTTTTCTAAGTAATGGCGGAGATCAAAATTTTCTTTCCAGTACTCCGCTACACTTGGATCTATATCGCCGGTTTCCTTATCAAAGAGCGGTTTAAAGTAGCCATCTTCCCCAACCGGACCAAAAACAGCGCTCCAAATATCCAATTGCTGACCAGATCGACCTTTGGTACCATTCACCAGTTCCATTAGGTTACGTTGTTCTGAAGTGAGACGGATTGCACCAGTTTCTGGCACTCGGGTATTCACAATTGGAACGGTGTATTCTCCCATATCTCTATAGAAAGCGTTTTCATCCTCATAAATATTTATGCCTTCTACATTTCGGAAATCCAGGGGATCTGGCGCAAAAGTCCAGGTACCACCATAAAAATCAGGATATTTTACCTGTAGGGCGAAAGACTCCCAGCCTCCAGTAGATCCTCCAGTGAGCACCCGAGCATAAGACTCAGAGATACAACGATACCTTTTTTCTAGTTCGGGTATCAACTCTTGATGAATCGCATCTCCATAAGGTCCATTATTAGCCGAATTAACGGCATAGGAATCATCAAAATAAGGAGTTGGATGTTGTAAAGTCACTCCAATAAACCTAGGATAATCATCTGAAGTCCAACGCTTGTAGAGCTGATTATCAGGATCTTCTCTAAAACCTAGGGGTGGTCGAAGCGAAAAATGGCCCTGATGATAAACGGTCGGATAAGATTGATCTGGATTTTCGGCATATCCTTTGGGTAATAAAACGGTAGCACCTAAGTACATGTCCTGCCCCCAAAATTCACTAAGGATCTCACTTTTAATTTTAAAACTTTGGACCCACTCTGTTGGTTCCGGCAACTCAATTGGCGGAATCTCTTGATCTGTCACCAATTGAAAAGTCTTAGATTGAGTAGGCTGAATGTCCACTTCCATCACCTCACTGTAAAGGTTACCTGGGGATCGCCGCCAGTTTTGACCTTCCCATTGATCATTGTGCATCCATAAAGTATGACCATCAGAGCGCTCAAACTTGGTATATTTTGAAAGGACTGCTTGCAGATAATATTTACCCGGCCGCACATCCTTTAGGGCTCTTTGAGGATACCCTAAGGTATTCCCATCAATCACAACAGTTTCGCCAGGACTCAATTGCTCAAAATCAACACCAAAAACTTGTACGCCATAGCGGCCAACTTGGAGCCGAGGAGGACGGTCATTATTTTCCCCAAATGCCAAAAACATCCTGCCAGTTAGTGCTTCCTCACTCATAGACTCTGGAAAAGTGATTTCAAATCTTAAACCAGAGATGTCTTCCTCCGTCGGCGTGCAACCCGATAAGAATAAGGTAATTAAAAATACGATTGAAAAATAAACGCGATATTGGCCTTTTATAAAGGGTTGGCTTGTCATAGAAACAGTTTAGGTAGCTAAGGCATGACTAAAAAATAAAACATATTTTATTTGCCACCCTTGCAATTGAAAATCAATGAATTAGGAACACAAGGAGATAGATTTATTTATTTCCAATTCCTAATATAAAAAAAATCATTTTTTTTCTAGTATCCGTGCAACCCTTTTTAACACTTATTGTCTTTTTGAGTGTACTTTTAAAAAATACTGCTTTGAACACACACACTAGACGCTTGGTTTTCAAGCGCGAATCAACAAAGAAGCAGGTTGACAACGATACTAGCTACACCAGGAAAACGAGAATATTGAATTACGCTAGCACACATCAGGACATTGTAGAACAGTGTAAAGCGGGCAACCGTCAGGCACAGTTTGAGTTGTACCGGCTCTATTCGAAGGGCATGTACAATGTTTGCCTTAGAATGGTAAAAGATGAACTGGATGCGGAAGATATCTTACAAAATTCCTTTGTAGATATTTTTACAAAACTCGATTCCTTTAAATTCCAGTCCTCGATTGGAGCCTGGATCAAAAGAATCGTTGTCAATAACTGCATTAATTTTCTGAAAAAACGCAAAGTGTATTTTCAGGAATTAGAAGATGGGCACGCTAGTTCCTTACCAGATGACCAGCCGGAGTCAAAAGGCACCGAAGGTTTGAGTGTAGGAGCCATTAAAAAGGCCTTGTTTGAATTACCAGATGGTTACCGCGTTGTCTTCTCGCTTTATATGCTGGAAGGCTACGATCATAAAGAAATCGGGAACATTCTGGAAATTTCAGAAGCGACTTCTAAGTCCCAATATAGTAGAGCAAAGAGAAAACTAAGAGATATTTTAAGAACACAAAAATTAGTGTCCAACTTTTAGAAAACTAAAAAACAGACTAGTTAGATGACTTTTAAGTTTGTTGAGTTTCTAGAAAATTAATAACAGTGGAAATGGATAATTTAGAAAATTTTATAAATCAGAACCGGGATGCTTTCGATGACGCTATTCCAAGCTTAAAAGTTTGGGCCGCCGTCGATCGGGCTGCGAATAAAAAAGAAGCTCGCCGGATTAAGCTTTGGAAACAACTCCAAATCGCTGCTACCGTGGCCATATTATTGGTTGCAGGTGGTATCGGAGGAAGCTTTCTGACTCAAGCTGGTCAATCCAATAATGCAATGGCCATTCTACAAGAAACAGCCCCAGAGTATTTTGAAATGGAACGGTACTTCAAAACTCAAATCGACGAACGTATCAATCAGTTGGTTAGTTACAGTCCTGATGATCAAGTCTTAAAAGATTTGGATCAGATTGACCAAGCCATGCTAGAGTTAAAAGAAGAATTACAAGATGCCCCTAAAGGAAAAGAGGATGAAATTATTGAGAATCTCATCCAAAACTACCAAATGAAAGTTGCCATTCTGGAAAGAGTACTGGAAAGAATGCAAGTAAACAGACCAACCAAAAACAATAAAACAGAGGATGATGAAATTAGTATTTAAATTAACAGTCTTGCTGCTAACGTTTACACTTGTAAACTGTAGTGCTGAGCCAAACTTTGGCCGACGGGAATACACCAAGACGATCAAAAAAGAATTCGATATTGCATCGAATGGCACTACCTATCTAAGTAATAAGTACGGTCGGGTAGATGTCAAAACCTGGGATAAAAACCGAGTTAAAGTTAGTGTGAATATTGTAGTGAATGCCAGTAGTGAAGCTAAAGCGGATGAAGTTTTTGACCGAATTGGTATTAACTTTTCTAATGCCAATGACTACGTAAAAGTCAAAACAGATATCGAAAGTAAAAGATCAAACTGGTTATCTTGGGGCAATAACAATAGCAGTAAAAGTGATTATCGGATCAACTATGAAGTTTACTTACCAACTACCAATAATTTGGATGTTGGTCATAGATATGGAGATGTTTATGTAGCCAAAATGCAGGGAAAAGTCAATTTGGACCTAAAATATTCCAACTTCAAAGCTGAAAGTGTAGGCGATGATTCTAGAATCACCTTTGCCTATGGCAATGGCGCTGTTCTAAATGCAAAAGATTTGACCACTAATGTCAGCTATGGCAAACTGAACATCAACAAATCCAACGATGTATCCTTAGAAAGTAAATATTCTCAAGTATGGATCGAAGAAGCCGGCGATATCCGTTGTGAGACCAAATACGATACCTATCGCCTTGGAAATATCAGTGACTTCAAAAACATCGGTAAGTACGATAACTTCACCATCGAAAAGGCAGATAATGTAACCTTAGAATCTAAATATACTTCCTTAAAGACCAACCAGATAAAAGAAACAGCTGACTTTGACATGGAATATGGCTCCGCTCAATATAATCTAGCTTCTTCTTTTAGCGAAGTTAGTATGAATGGACGTTATACGGACTTTAAAGTTAATGTGGCCTCTGGTGTTGATTTCCAAATGGATGCCGTAGCAACCTATGCAGGTATCAGCTATCCGGAAAGCCTGGAAGTGACCCGTGAGATCAGTAAATCTTCCAGCCAAGAAGTGAAAGGCTATAAAGGAAGTCAGAATGCAACTGCGACCATTAAAGCAACCTTAAACTACGGTGGCTTGCGCGTGCGTGTCAATTAATATAGATAAGCTAGCGATTGTGAAAGGTTCAAAACTTCTACAATAGCTTCTAAATAAAAACGCTTGCCTTAAGGATTTAAGGCAAGCGTTTTTTATTTTCACCAAATGCAAAACTGGTCCAGATATATCAAATGGCAACCCAAAGCCATCTATTTCCCAGAAACGGAAGTTGCCATCCAGCAACTTATCCAAGATGCTATTGCGCAAAATAGAAAGGTACGGATCATTGGTAGTGGGCACTCCTTTAATCCACTTTGGGTCAACCAGGACACCTTAATTAGCTTAGATAATTATCAAGGCCTCATTGTTGTAGACCAGCAAAACTTACAAGTGCGGGTGAAAGCTGGCACAAAACTCAAATTGCTGGGGGAGCTGCTATTCGAGCATGGGCTGGCCATGGAAAACATGGGCGATATTGATGCCCAATCAATTGCGGGCACGATCGGTACGGGCACTCACGGTACTGGACTTGATTTTGGTAGCATCAGTACACAAGTACGGTCGATTAAATTCGTCAATGGTTTAGGAGAATTGGTCACTTGTTCTACAACAGAAAATGTAGACTTATTTCGTGCTGCTCAAGTTTCTTTGGGTGCCCTAGGGATTATCACAGAAATTACTCTACAGTGCGTCTCAGCTTACAGATTAGAGTTAGTGAATCGAAAGGAGGCCATTCAACAAGTGATGGACCAGTTTCTTGAACGCATTAAGCAAAACAGAAATTTTGAATTTTATTGGTTCCCACACACCGAAACAGCTTGGACGAAAACGTCTAATGTAATTACTGAGCAAGCAGACAAAGTAGGTTTAGCCAACTACTTGACCGAATACTTTTTGGAAAATTATGTTTTCCAAGTCCTTTGCAATGCTGCTACCAAAATCCCGAGTCAGAATGCGCGCGTCGCAAAAATATCGGCGGCTTCTATCCCGAACCTGCGTAAGGTGTTCCACAGTCATAAAATTTATGCGACACCACGTCTGGTACGCTTTAATGAAATGGAATATAGCGTTCCGCTTGAAGCCCACCATACGGTTTTAAGCGAAATCCGGAAGGTTTTCAAGCAAGCAAAATTCCCGGTCCATTTCCCTATTGAGAATCGAGTTGTTAAAGGTGATGATATATTAATAAGTCCTGCTTATAGACGTGATTCTGCCTACATAGCGGTCCATGTTTACCACAAAAAAGATTTTAGGCCCTACTTCAAAAAGATGGAAGCTATCTTTTTAGCACACGGTGGCCGGCCCCATTGGGGAAAAATGCATACCTTAGGAAATCGAGAATTGGCAGAGCGCTACCCTAAATGGACAACATTCCAAACCATTCGAAAACAGCAGGATCCTCAAGGAACCTTTCTAAATGATTATTTAAAGCAAATTTTCTTAGCCTAGTGTATACCGACGATTATTTTAATGTTCTTAATAAAAGTTTACGCGCACATCCGCGTTCTATCCCTGCCTTTATCATTGATTTAGAACGTTTAGATGCGAATTTGAGGACTTTGAAAGCACAATTACCCCCCGGACGTGATTTTAGGCTGGTTGTAAAATCGTTGCCTTGTCTAAAGCTAATTGATTATGTTTTGAAATACATGAAAACCGATCGGCTGATGGTTTTCCACCAACCGTTTTTGAGTAGATTACACCAATATTATGGCGATCAAGTTGATTTATTACTGGGCAAACCCATGCCCATTGACAATGCCAGCTACTTCTACCAACACTTGGCACTAGAAGCCACGCCCCCTAAAGTGCAATGGCTCGTCGACAATGAAGATCGACTACAAAACTATATCCAACTGGCCAGAAAGTACAACCACCGCTTGCGCATTAACTTAGAGATTGATGTTGGGCTGCACCGAGGCGGTTTTACAAGCCTGGACGAACTGGATTTGGCTTTATCTATTCTGGAAAATGTACCAGACTACATTGAATTAAGTGGCTTGATGGGTTATGATCCACATCTAGCAAAAATTCCCAGTTTTCTAAAAAAACCACAACGAAGTCAGCAACAAGCTTTTGATTTTTATCATCAGTGTAAAGCTTTAATTCAAGAAAAACATCCCAAACTTTGGCATCAGGGATTGACCTTTAACGCAGGTGGAAGTCCAAGTTTGCATTTCCACCAAAACGACTCTCCAGCCAATGAATTAGCTGCCGGTTCTTGTCTACTTAAACCTAGTGATTTTGATAATAAAACGCTACAAGACTATTCGCCTGCTTGTTTTATTAGCACCCCTATTTTAAAAAAGGAAAAGCACACTAAAATACCCGGTCTAGAAAA
The DNA here is from genome assembly GCA_964021975.1 of uncultured Saprospirales bacterium. Classification (GTDB taxonomy): domain Bacteria; phylum Bacteroidota; class Bacteroidia; order Chitinophagales; family Saprospiraceae; genus DATFKA01. Next base: position 6,821 of record CAXIDD010000049.1, read on the forward strand.
AATTTCGAGCATAAGTAGTGGGTTTTCCCCAAAGCTTAAAAACGCCTATTTTATTTATGGTGGCTACTGGAAAGCAGATTATTACTACCCAAAAGATGCTCAGGAAAACCAGCTTTTTGGTTCCAGCACCAATCAATCTTTAATTAATACCAAAAATGGAGACCTCCAAGTTGGAGATTCTATTTTCTTGCGTCCACATCAAAGTGAATCCGTCATGCCGCAATTTGAAGAAATATTGGTGGTACGTGGTGAAAAAATTGTGGGCCAGTGGGCACCGCTGCGGGGAGAATGATAGGATGTCTTACTTTATTAACATACCTAAACCCTTAAACCAAAAAGTAATAATCAACTCCTACCTTAAAGCCTAAGGTTGATAAATAGTCTTTAATATTTTGTTGATCTTCTGGGTTTGATACCACAATCAATACTTGGGGATTGACTAGACTTTCTACTTTAGACTCCGCATATAAAAGTGTCTCGTAGATTGTCTGTCCAATTTTAGCGGGATTATCACAGAGCCAATGGAAATCAATTTGATTGGCTAGCAACAATTTCGCTACCGCCTTTCCTTTCTTACCTGCTCCCCAAAGTACCAAAGGCCGATTTGGATCATAATCTAGCTTTAAAAAATAAGGAACCTTCAAAGCAAAATAAGCCGAATTTGCGTATTGCTCCATCGTACGACTACTTCGCTCTGGATGGTCTCTCCAATAATGTAGTAAATCTGATACTACTGCAATGCGGAAGCCTGCTTTATAAAATCGAAAAACCAGGTCATAATCTTCAGGATACTGCGATGACTCAAAAGCTCCACAGGTAAGTAAATCTTCCCGGTAGATCATCCAGACAGGTGAAGGAATAACACACTCCCGATAGATTTCCTCATACGCCCGACCTTCTAATAAAATCGTATTCAACCATTTTTCGTATCGATGATATCCGTCTCTAATACCGGTAGCTGAAAAGTATTCTACCAAACCGGTTACAACTACACCTTTGCCTTTTATCAAAAGCAAGTCCTGCATCTTGACCAATTTATCTAATGGCATCCGATCATCGGCATCCATTCTGGTCACGAATTCCCCTTTACTCTGCGCAAAGGCCATACGCAAGGCCGGAATAATGCCTTTGGCTTGATTTTGAAAAACTTGGATGCGCTTGTCTTTTTTCGCGTAAGCGGCTAAAATTTGCCTACTATTATCTGTAGAATAATCATCAACCGCCAATAATTCCCAGTTGGTAAAGCTTTGTTGACAAATACTATCCAGGCATTCCTCCAGAAATGGTGTGGCATTATAGACGGGCATCAAGATGCTAATTAATGGTGGCATAGCTCCAAAATAGGCTTTTATTGCCTTTTTTAAGTCACAAAAGCTCAAATTGAACTTTTATAGGCCCCTTTTTTGTTGTAGGGATTACGAATTGAACAGCTTGTTGCGTATTTTTGCAGCTCGAAAATTGATAAGCTACTCACGGATAAAGACAGAAGCTATATGTATAAAGAGTATCAAGGCTTGAATTTGCCTGCCATCGACGCGGAAATCCAGAAATATTGGGAAGAAAACGAAGTATTTGAAAAAAGTATTTCTGAAAAAGATCCCAACAATACTTTCGTATTCTACGAAGGGCCTCCATCTGCTAATGGGCAACCTGGTATTCACCACGTTATGGCCAGGACCATCAAAGATTTGTTCTGTCGCTTTCAGACCATGAAAGGCCATCGGGTAGAACGTAAAGGTGGTTGGGATACACACGGTCTTCCAGTAGAACTTCAAGTAGAAAAAGAACTGGGTATTACCAAGGAAGACATCGGTAAAAAGATCAGCGTTGATGAGTACAACCAAGCTTGTAAGACCACGGTCATGCGCTATAAAGATATCTGGGATGACATCACTCGAAAGATGGGCTACTGGGTAGACCTGGATAATCCGTATATCACCTACAAAAATGAATACATAGAGTCCGTTTGGTGGTTACTCCAGCAGCTTTACAACAAAGACCTATTGTATAAAGGTTATACCATCCAGCCATTCTCACCGGCTGCCGGTACGGGATTGAGCTCGCATGAACTGAATATGCCTGGTGCCTATAAAGAAATCCGAGACATCTCTGCTATTGCTCAATTCAAGATCAAAGATAAAGAGAACGAGTACTTTCTGGCCTGGACCACTACGCCCTGGACCTTGCCTTCTAATACTGCGGTAGCTTTAGGTAAGAACATCACCTACTTAAAGGTACGGACCTACAACCGCTACACGCAAGAACCCATCGTGGTCATCTTGGCCAAAGACCGTTTGAATGCTTATTTCTCAGAGCAGATTCCAGATCTAAAACCAGAGGATGTCAAGCCAGGTAACAAGCCTTATCCTTATATAGAAATTGTTGAAGAGCTGAAAGGTTCGGAACTAGAAGGAACTGAATATGAGCAGTTATTACCTTACGTAAAACCAGATAAACCTGCCTTCAAAGCACTGCTTGGGGACTTTGTCTCTACAGAAGATGGTACAGGTATTGTGCACCTTGCACCGACTTTTGGTGCCGATGACTTTAAAGTCGCACAGCAATATGGTATACCGGCCCTTTTAGTGATGGATGAAAATGACAATCCAATGCCTTTGGTAGATCGCCAGGGACGCTTCGTTAAAGAGGTAACTGATTTTGCGGGCCGATATGTCAAAGATTATGGCCAAGAAGAAGACCGTCCGGTAGATGCCGATATCGTAATCAAACTAAAAGCGGAAAACAAGCTTTTCCATTCTGAAAAATACATGCACTCCTATCCACACTGTTGGCGGACGGACCGTCCGGTGCTCTATTATCCTTTGGACAGCTGGTTTGTGAAGGCAACCTCCATGAAAGAACGGATGACCGAGCTCAACAATACCATTAACTGGAAACCTGCTTCCACTGGAGAAGGTCGCTTTGGTAAATGGTTGGAGAACTTGCAAGATTGGAATCTATCTCGTTCTCGCTACTGGGGCATCCCCCTACCACTTTGGCGGACGGAAGATGGAAAGCAAACACTTTGTATTGGTTCAATTGCAGAACTACAAACAGCCGTTGATCAAGCCAATGAAAAATTAGGGTTGGACCAAAAAGTGCCTAAGGATTTGCACCGCCCTTATATTGATGAAGTTATCTTGGTCAGCGAAGATGGTCAAGAAATGCGCCGTGAATTAGATTTGATAGATGTTTGGTTTGATTCTGGTGCGATGCCTTATGCGCAATTGCATTATCCATTTGAAAACAAAGAAGTATTTGCACAAAACTTTCCTGCTGACTTTATTGCGGAAGGGGTGGATCAGACGCGTGGATGGTTTTACACCCTACACGCCATTGCAACGATGGTTTTTGATAGTGTAGCCTATAAAAACGTGGTTTCTAATGGCCTCGTTCTAGACAAGAATGGCGTCAAGATGTCCAAACGCCTGGGCAATGCAGTCAATCCCTTTGAAGCCATTAATGCGAAAGGAGCAGATGCTGTACGCTGGTACATGATTTCCAATGCACAACCTTGGGATAACCTCAAGTTTGACATGGATGGTGTGGATGAGGTACGTCGTAAATTTTTTGGCACCCTTTACAATACTTATTCTTTCTTTGCGCTTTACGCGAATATCGATGGTTTTAAGTATGGGGAAGCAGATGTTCCGATGGAAGACAGAGCTGAAATTGACCGCTGGGTTTTATCTGCTTTGAATACCTTAATTAAAGGTGTTGAAAAAGATTACGCGGACTATGAGCCTACCAACGCTACTCGTAAGATCATGAATTTTGTAGATCAGGAGTTGAGCAATTGGTACGTGCGTTTATGTCGTCGGCGTTTTTGGAAAGGAGATTATACCCAGGATAAGATTGCTGCTTATCAGACCCTATATACTTGTCTGGAAGCAATCAGTAAAATGATGGCACCAGTAGCACCCTTCTTTGCAGATTGGCTATACCAGAACTTGAATACGGCCACGCAAAGAGAAGATTCTATCTCTGTGCATTTGACAGATTTCCCCACTTTTGAGGAAGAAGCTGTTGATAAAGCCTTGGAGCAAAGAATGAATTATGCCCAGCGTATTTCTTCTTTAATTCTTTCCTTACGGAAAAAAGAAAAAATCAGAGTACGCCAGCCATTACAGAAAATATTATTACCTGTTTTAGATGAAAGCTTCCAGGTACAAGTAGAGGGCGTCAAAGATTTAATCTTAGCCGAAGTGAACGTCAAGGATATTGAGTATATCACGGATACTAGTGGGATTATCAAGAAAAAGGTAAAACCCAATTTTAAAACATTGGGCCGTCGTTTGGGTAAGCATATGAAAACTGCTGCTCAGGCAATCAACAGCTTCACACAAGAAGACATCCAAACTCTGGAAAGCACTGGAAAATATATATTACAAGCTGGCGATGATCAGTTTGAATTAACCGTAGAAGACTTCGAGATCATGACCGAAGATATTCCGGGCTGGTTGGTTGCTAATGATGGTGCCTTAACAGTAGCTTTAGATGTAAACCTAAATGATGCACTACTAGCAGAAGGTATGGCTCGTGAATTGGTCAATCGAATTCAAAACATTCGTAAGGACCAGGATTTTAATGTAACGGATAAAATCAAGATACAAGTAGAGCAGCAAGCAGCTGTTCAAACTGCCGTTGAGCAATTTGGAGATTATATCAAAAGTGAAGTATTGGCTACGGATCTGGACTTGGTTGCCGAACTAGCAAAAGGAGAAGTACTAGAGCTTCCTGATGAAGTAACTACTAAAATCGAAGTAAAACTAGCTAATTAATCAATTTTAATGGACGAATCACCAACATTTGGTCATCAGTAACCAAAAAACGGGTGTTTTCTACCAAACAGCGAAAAATTGATAAATCTTTATTTTTCCGTTTTATATTTGTATCAACAAAACAACATATGTTGCAATGTACCGCTAGCTTAGCGACAACATAAAGAGTCTATGGCTATTGAGCCAAGGGTTTTAGGAATAGGAAAATTTGAAACTGGCCTGCACTTTGCGGGCCAGCTTTTTTTTATCAACTCTTCACCCCCAACTCATTCTTTCCAGCCCACAACTTCATATCCTCTCGGTTGATAGCAGCAGCCATCATACTAGGAAATAAATCTGGCGTACACCCAAAAACGGGTACACCCAACTGATTCATCTTACTAGCAATCGAGCGATCGTATACCGGCGTCCCTTTATCGGTTAGTGCCAAAAGGCTAATCATTTGTACGCCGCTGGCTTGAATACTTGCGGTTGTTTTAAGTAAGGAGTTTTCGTTACCACCTTCCATTAAATCAGAGATCAAGACTAAAATGGTGTCTTGCGGATTGACAATCAATTGCTTGCTGTATTGCATGGCCTTGTCGATGTGTGTGCCGCCGCCCAATTGGGTCGCAAAAAGCAATTCTACGGGATCATGAAGATGGTCCGTGAGGTCTACTACACTCGTATCAAATACCACCATGCTCGTTTTAATAGCAGGCAAACTAGCAATCACTGCACCTGATACGGCGGCATAAACCATCGAGCTGGCCATCGAGCCACTTTGGTCCACCAATAAGATAATATGTTTGAGCTGTCTTCTCTTTTTGCCGTAGCCAATCAATTTTTCTGGAATGATAGACTGGTAATCTTTTTGATAATGCTTGAGGTTGGCACGGATGGTTTGATGCCAGTTGATTTCATGGAGTTTAGGTCTTAATTTTCTACTGGCGCGGTGGAGACTTCCTTGGATCGCTTCGCGTAGTGGATTACGTAATTTTCGTAGTAGTTGATCGACTACTTTTTGCACCACCAAGCGAGCACTTTCTCTAGTCTTGACGGGCATTATTTTATTGAGTGTCAATAAGGTGCTGGCTAAATTCACATCGGCATCGATGGTTTCTAGCAGCTCTGGTTCCATCAGCATTTCCTCAAGTCCCAGCTTTTCCAGGGCATCTTTTTGAAGTAATTGGACCGTCGTACTAGGAAAATACTTACGGATATCACCCAACCAACGATTCACACTAGGGGAAGAATCACCCAGGCCACGATCTTTCTCACTGTCATAGAGGGCATCAAGCACATCACTCATACCTTGCTCTAGAACATCTAAGCTATCTTGTTCCTCAGGATCTGATTTAGGGCCAAGAATGAGCTTCCATTTTTTCGTGTGGTCCGAATCCAAAAGTTATTTTTTAATTATGCGAATGATCCATAATAATACGACAGCGCCAAAGGTAGCGGTCACCAATGAGCCACCCAATTTATAGCCAACATCCACGCCAAAAACATCAAATAGCCAGCCACCAACCAGGCCGCCGACTAATCCTACCACAATGTTTGCGACGATACCCAAACTTTTACCTTTCATTAGTTGGCCAGCTAGCCAGCCTGCGAAACCACCAACGATGATATAAATAATCAGATTCATTGTATCAATTTTTGATCTGGTGAAGTAATGAGTTATTGAATTTTATTTTCCAAAACGAAATTTAAGGAAAAAATAGCTTTTAAAGCCGATTAGAACATGGAAGTCCTATTTTTGTTAAATAATCAAAGTTGAGCATTTGGAAAACAAGCAAGCATTAGCATTAGACGAGTCACAACAAGAAGCTTTGGCATCTATTCGGATGTCTCGGATCATCATTCCGGTTCTATTAGGCTTAGTTGCGGTGGCGTATATGCTATGGCGCCAATTTGATCCACAGGAGTTTGCCAAGATAGAGTGGACCAAGCACACCTTTTTCTGGATAGGCATCACGGTTTTGATTATTGTAATCCGACATTTAGCCTATGCAACGCGCTTACGGATTCTTTCGCAAGGAGCTTTTAGCTGGTGGAAGTGCATAGAATTAATATTTATTTGGGAATTTAGCTCGGCAGTCTCCCCAACTAGTATTGGTGGTTCCGCAGTCGCCTTTTTTATTTTATCTCAGGAAAAATTACCCACTGCCAAAACGGCCACGATCGTTTTGTACACGATTGTCCTAGATGGAGCTTTTTTTATCCTTACCCTTCCCTTTTTGTACTTGATTTTTGGAAGTAATATGATTCGGCCGGGCATTGATTCGTTTAGCGACGTGGGAGCCTGGGGTGGTTATTTTTTATTTGCTTACGCTTTGATGGCGAGCTATACCATTTTATTTTATTATGGACTTTTCATTAGTCCTAGACATATAAAGCGTTTACTATTTCGCTTGTCAGGGATTCGTTTTTTAAAGCGCTTCCGCAAAAAATGGATTACTTTAGGAAACGAGATGATCATTGCATCTAAAGAATTGCGCAAGAAAAGATGGCCTTTTCATTTGGGTGCTTATTTAGCAACTGCTACGGCTTGGTCCTGTCGTTTCATTCTAATCATGTGTTTGATTATTGCTTTTATCAAAGCAACGCCACTTGATTTTTGGTCGCAGTTTGGTTTGTATGCCCGTCTAGAAACCATGTTTGTCATCATTGCCTTTAGTCCAACACCGGGTGGTGCCGGTTTTGTCGAAGTACTTTTTGGTGGTTTCTTGACTGATTATGTCAGCAACCAAACTAGAGCCACGGTTATTTCAACGATTTGGCGCCTGCTTTCCTATTATTCTTACCTCTTAGCTGGAGCTATTATCATTCCCAATTGGATCAGACAACGTTTGAACGAACGACGAGCAAAGAAAGAAAATAGATAGTCCAACATCCTTAGAATTGAGGTTTAGCTGGTTAAATTGGACCCCTACCTAACAATCCTGGACTCCTTTTTATCCCATCCCCAATAGATTTGTAGTCAAATGAAAAGTGTATTCCTATTCAAGGAAAAAGGAAATACACCTTATATACCGGCAAACAAAAACAATCACGATGCGACTACAAATTATTTTTATCAGTTTACTATTCACGACTACATTATGGGCACAAATTACGCCAGAAAATCGCTGGGGAATCACTGCAGGTTGGACCGAAGCGGCCATTGGTGATCAACACATTTCTCCACTACTCTACCAATCAGATGTATTGAATGTGGGTGGTTTATTCCAACATCGAGGCCAGACCTTTATTGAGGTGTCTCTGAAATTTGGTATCGGTACCAACCAAGCTCAAAA
>CAXIDD010000050.1:0-14802 GCA_964021975.1 uncultured Saprospirales bacterium
GAACTTCGTGAAGAATTAAATTTTTTAGAAAAAAATCAAGTAGAGTAGCAGCGTTTGGAATTGCCCATACGTATTAAGTATGGTTTGATGATATAGGCGTTAAATAATTAGGCAACCCCTACTTCATCTTTATACTCACTAGTTTGTTTTTTACACTTGAAAGAAGGGGTTGCCTGTTTTACTATTTTCATTTTACTTTCTACTCTATCTATTTCCATTCTATATTCTTTACTAATTATTAGAAGCATTCCCGCTTACTTATTTTTCCTTCATTATTTCAGACTAGACAAAAAAAACTGATAGATAAACAATTAAGTTATCTATCAGTCGAATCAGTACTAGGTTTCATAATAGACTGAAATAAAATATTTTCTAGGGGAAACATATATATTTTGTCAAAAATATCTTTCTGTGGATTATCCACTCCAATTTTTTAAAAATGGTATCAAGCAAGTAAGCGCACTAAACGTTTAAAATTTAGGTTTTTCCGGTATTTAACCTACTGCCTGATACCCGTTCATAAAGGGAAACTGAGTTGATTTAAATCAATTTTACAGCGTTCTAATGTATTTAAAAAGTATTTTAATTAGGTTCAGGTATAGGATAAATCTCTTTTGCTTGCACTACAAATATACAAGTAGATAGCCATACTAATGAGACAAAAAAGGACTCTGAAGATGGTATACTTTTGTATAAATGACAAAAAATAGAGTGTCTAAAAGCTTGTGTAACAAGATTTTAGTTCAGTCTAATCCGTTCAAAAATAAACATTTTTTGATAAAATCACTAGGATTAATAATTAAAAACACTAAAAACATTAATTATTTCTATCCTATGATACAAATATAGACCATACATATGCTAAAATATGTAACGTATGTAAGCTGCAAAAACAAAGGAGAAGTGGAGGATAAGAAGAAAAATATAGAGATTTGGATCTGAATATCAATGGTTTAAGTGGTGTAAAACCGACTTGGATAGATATTCTCTAAATGGCAAGCAAGAAATTATTTTTTTCTATCCGTTACAAATATAACTAAATCTTCTAAAGATTGCCTAGCAGGGGAGTCAGGAAATTGGTGCAAAACCTCAAAAGCCTCTCTTCTGTAACGATACATAGCCTCTTCTGCATACCGAATACCCTCACTAGCTCGTACAAATTCAATGACTTCCTTAACCTTTTCTGGTTTATCGTGATGCCTCCGAATTAAATTGATAATATGGCGTCTTTCTTTTTTGCTAGCTTGGTTTAAGGCGTGAATTAAGGGAAGTGTCATTTTCTTTTCCTTAATATCAATGCCTAAAGGTTTGCCAACATCATCTGTTCCAAAATCAAAAAGATCATCGCGAATTTGAAAAGCGATGCCAATTTTTTCACCAAATACCCGCATTGCCTCAATCTCTGTTTTATCTTTGGTAGCAGACGCTGCTCCTGCACTACAGGCGGAGGCAATCAAAGAAGCTGTTTTCTGACGAATAATATCAAAATAAATATCCTCTTTGATATCTAAACGCCTAGCTTTTTCTACTTGTAAAAGCTCTCCCTCTGCCAAAGCTTGTATAGAACTAGAGACGATCTGTAAAAGTTCAAACTCTTGATGCTCTAAAGCCAATTGCATGCCCTTGGAGAGTAAGTAATCGCCAACCAGCACCGCTATTTTATTTTTCCATAAAGCATTCACCGAAAAAAAGCCGCGCCTGGCAAAACTGTCGTCTACCACATCATCATGTACCAAAGAAGCTGTATGCAAGATTTCGATAAAAGAAGCGGCATGAAAAGTGCTTTCTGAAATTTCTCCGCAAATTTTTGCACACAGAAAAACAAACATTGGTCGGACTTGCTTCCCTTTACGACGGACAATATAATAAGTGATCTTATCCAGTAGAGGGACAGAACTTTGCATGGAATCCCGAAAGTGCTGCTCAAAACCTTTTAGCTCCTTAGCAATCGGTTTTTTAATATCTTTGAGCGATTTCATCACTTTGTCACTTGGTATCATCTATCCGTATTATCTATCCTAGACTATGTAAATGGCAATGCCTACAATTTAACCTATTTAGGCCTTAAAAGTTGAACCCAAAAATACAAAGGTCCACTAAAAATAGTAGGTTCTATCTCTAAAATTAGACCAAGATAGGCCGCTTTAGTTGAATATACCTTACCTTTGCAGCCAATATTGAGAATATCTATGATCGATAATTCATGTCGGTCACCACAAACACAATAAAAATGAATAGGGATAAGGAATTATTCGGGCTCATTAGCGAAGAGCTAAAGCGCCAGCAACAAGGAATTGAATTAATCGCTTCCGAAAACTTTACCAGCCAAGCCGTCATTGAGGCTATGGGTAGTTGCCTTACCAATAAATATGCGGAAGGGTACCCAGGGAAAAGATATTATGGTGGCTGTGAAGTGGTTGATAAAGTCGAGCAATTAGCGATCGACCGACTAAAAATGCTTTTTGGTGCCGAGTATGCCAATGTACAACCGCACTCTGGTGCTCAGGCCAACGCCGCGGTATTCCTAGCTGTCTTACAAGCTGGCGATCCTATTTTAGGTTTTGATTTAGCACATGGAGGCCACCTTTCTCATGGCTCTCCCGTAAATTTCTCCGGTAAAGTTTATCAACCCCATTTCTATGGTGTTGAAAAAGACACTGGATTGATCGATATGGATAAAGTCGAGGCTAAAGCCTTGGAGGTTAAACCCAAATTAATCATTTGTGGTGCTTCTGCTTATTCTCGTGATTGGGATTACGCTCGTTTTCGCGCCATTGCAGATCAAGTGGGTGCTTTATTGTTAGCAGATATTGCACATCCTGCTGGCTTGATCGCTGGTAAACTGCTTAATGATCCTATGCAACATTGTCACATTGTGACTTCTACAACACATAAGACTTTGCGTGGCCCACGTGGAGGTATCATTATGATGGGCAAAAACTTTAATAACCCTTGGGGGCGCACTACCAAAAAAGGTAATCCAATCAAAATGTCTGCGATCTTGAATAGTGGTGTTTTCCCAGGTATGCAAGGAGGTCCCTTAGAGCATGTTATTGCGGCTAAAGCCGTTGCATTCGGAGAGGCGCTTGATCCATCTTTCCAAACTTATGGAAAACAAGTCATCAAAAATGCAGCCGTCATGGCAGAAGCTTTTATTAATAAAGGATATGAAGTAATCTCCGGAGGTACGGATAATCACCTGATGTTGATTGATCTACGTTCTAAAGATATTACTGGGAAAGTAGCAGAGGCAGCGCTCGGTGTTGCAGAGATTACAGTAAACAAAAACATGGTGCCTTTTGATACGCAGTCTCCTTTTGTTACTTCTGGTATTCGAGTGGGTACGGCCGCAATTACTACACGCGGTTTCAAAGAAGCAGATGCACTACAAACGGTAGAATGGATCGACACCGCTATCCAAAATGCGAACAACGAATCGAAATTAATCAGTATCCGTCAGGAAATTAATGCTTACATGGAGCAGTTCCCATTGTATGCAGGGACTTTGGTCTAAACTAATTGCTAAATTTTGAAATGGTGAATTGTTGATTTTTACGTCCACAATTCACCATTTTTATTACTCGACACTTAACGTTTCTGTTCCCAAGCCCAAGCAGATCCCATAATTACTTCAATATCTCTTTCGGGCTTCCAATTAAGACTCTTCTGCGCTCGATCAGGTTGAGCATAAATAGCAATCACATCACCGGGCCTTCTAGGACCAATTTCATAGTTTAATTTTTGACCGCTTACTTTTTCAAAAGCTTCAATTGCCTCTAGCACAGATACGCCCTCGCCAATTCCAAGGTTAAAAACTTCTAAGTTACTTTGGTTCCGATGCTCTAATAGATATTGAATAGACTTTGTATGGGCATTCGCTAAATCCATCACATGAATATAGTCGCGGATACAACTACCATCTCTAGTGTCATAATCTGCACCAAAAACGGTCATTTTTTGGCGTTTACCAATGGCTGTTTCCGTAATGACGGGTACCAAGTTGGAAGGTGCATTGGCAGGATTCTCTCCTAATAAAGCAGAGTGGTGTGCACCAGCTGGATTGAAATAACGGAGCAATACAAAATTGTGATCTTTCTCGTGATGAGCAACATCCACGCAAATTTGCTCTCCCATTTGTTTGGTTCTAGCATAGGGTGATTCAGCCTCTCGCATCGGCGTATCTTCCGTTACCGGTAATTCTTTGGCATTGCCATAAACGGAACAAGAAGAAGAAAAGATCAGGTTTTCGACTTCAAATTTTCGCATACAGTCAATGATGTTCATTAGACTGTTGAGGTTATTGCGGAAATAAGTGAGTGGTTTTTCCACAGATTCTCCCACTAATTTATGAGCTGCGAAATGGATGACGCCTACTAGGTCGGGATGTTCAGCAAATACCTTTTCAGTAGCTTCTAGGTCTTTTAAATCGACAGTATAGTTCTTGATGTCTTTACCCGTAATGGCCTTGATACCTTCCAGGGCTTGCGAAGTAGAATTGGAATAATCATCAATCGAGATCACTTCAAACCCATGGTTTACCAAGTCAACAATCGTGTGACTGCCAATGTAGCCCGTGCCACCGGTTACTAGAACTTTCTTCATTTGTTGGTATGTTTTTTGTTTCTTTGCCCAAAATATCTAAATAATGGATCAAATCAAACTTGTAAGAGCAGTCATTGATATAGCAAAAGCTGCAGGGGATGTAATTATGGACATTTATGCGAAAGAAGCAGACTTTCAGATTGAGCATAAAAAGGATGAATCTCCTTTGACCATTGCCGACCGGAAGGCCAATGCAATCATTTGTGCAGGTCTGGAAAAACTTCCTATTCAGTATCCGATAATTTCAGAGGAGAATAAAACGCTACCTTATGAAGTTAGATCTACCTATACCTATAATTGGTTGGTGGATCCATTAGACGGTACCAAAGAATTCATCAAACGCAATGGTGAGTTTACTGTGAATATTGCTTTGGTTCATAATGGTAGCCTGGAAATGGGCGTGGTTTATGCCCCCGTTTTAGAAGAAATGTTTTGGGCGGTTAAGGGAGCAGGTGCTTTTTTAGAGAAAAATGGAAAAGAGCAAGCTTTAAAAGTGGCACCTTTTAAAATGACGGACCCTAATTTAGGTGTAGTTTGTTCTCGATCTCACCTCAATGATGCTACTCAAGCTTTCGTAGATCAACTCAATGAACCTAACTTGGTAGCAACGGGAAGCTCTCTAAAGTTTTTAATTCTTGCCAAAGGTGATGCTCATATTTATCCACGCCTCGCTCCCACCATGGAATGGGATTCCGGTGCCGCTCAAATGATCTTAGAAGAAGCGGGAGGTAGTGTGATTAGTGAAGCATCCAAAAAACCATTGCTTTACAACAAGGAGAATCTATTGAATCCATCCTTTATTGCTTATGGCGGGAAAGTCTAGTGAAATCTATGTGTTCCTCCTATGTGTCCTAGTGTAGTTAAAAATACTTGAGTGACCTTGGGTGCCTTGGGTGCCTTGGGTGGTTCAAGATTTTGTAGTCATAAATTTTCGCAAACCCTTCATCGCCTGTGCCTGTACCTTATTTTGTAAAAAAGAAGTCCAGCCCAGCAAACGGCCCGTCCAACCCAAAGCCTGACCAGCCCAACTATGGAAGTTAAACTGATCGCGGTGAGTTTTTATCAAACCATTTTCAAAAGTAAAATTGGCTTCTATTTTATTTACCACAAAGTTACCCGTAGCACCGAAGGAATACTGAGCTACCCAGCGCGCACTACCTGAAGTATCATCTGCATGGATACTATCATAAGTCAATTCTAAATCCTTACCTCGTTTGAGGAGCATTTCCCACATCTTCCCAGCTTCTATACCATTAAGCCCTTTAAAAGCAGGGTCACTAAAAGTAGCATCCGGTGCATAACAAGCCTGCATAGTCTGGTAATCTTTTTTTTGAAAAGCTTGGTAAAAACGATGGAGTAAAGCTTCGTTGGGATGCATAGATCAATCTTTGAGATGATAAGATAAGGTATGTTTAGGCATAATCTTAAATGGATCTTATATGCCTCATATGGTTTAAAAATTATTTATTTCTTTCTGAGTGCCTTCGCAATAGCCGCCTCTGCCAAAGGCGCCATTATTGCATATCCTTCCTTAGTAGGATGTACGCCGTCATTAGCATACGCTGCTTTCATGCCATTGCGGTCATCAACAACTGCTTTGAAATAATCTAGATAGACATGCTTGTTTTGCTTACAATATTTTTTCAACATCTTGTTCAGCTCTACAATTTTCATGGCCGGTTCTAATCCCGGTTTCCAAGGATAATCATAGACTGGAAGGACACTGGATATCACGACTTTAATACCATTAGCCTTCGCAATTTCGGCCATAGACTTCATATTATCCGCAATCATTTCAATGGTCGAGGGGCCCGTATTGCCTGCAATGTCATTGGTTCCTGCCAGGATCACTACCACTTTTGGCTGCAAAGCCACCACATCTTGCCGGAAGCGAATTAGCATTTGCGGTGTGGTCTGTCCACTGATTCCTCTATTGATGTAAGGCTTTCCCTCAAAAAACTCCGGCGCCTTATTCTTCCAGCCAATTGTGATAGAGTTTCCCATAAAAACAACTCGGTTTTCTCCTCTTTTAGGAGCCTCCAATTCCGCATTAGCTGCTTGAAATTTGGCTAAATTAGGCCAATCTTGGGCCGCGAGCATACTGGTAAATAGTAGAGTGATGATCATCAGGGTAAAGAAACGGTGCATAATTTTTTTACGGAAGATAAAAAGAATGGTGAGAAAAGTAGTATGCTCAAGCGTAATTCTCATTACAGAAAAATGTAGCGGCGAATTTATTCGCTAAAGGCCTTTTATGATAAAGTTGAGTAGTGCTATTAATGTAAGGCTATTTCTCCCGCCCGCACCTCAATCCTAAAGGAAGCCAAGTGCGCAGATCCCCTTTAGGGCAGGGTAAGCGTAGGGAATTAATTGTAATTGTTTGTTATTTTTTTTGAGCACAGCCTTACATTTGATGCATTACCTAAAGTTGAGGTCTAAAAAATAATAATAGTAAACAAATAAGTTTGCCCTAAGAGGAAGGTGAATCTAAAATGTTTTGCAATCCATCTTACTAAGGCGAAAATATAAATACCTTCTATTTTTTTTCTGTGTAAATTAGGAAAGACAATAGGTTTTATACTAAAACGGCATAAAATCTAAGAAGGTATTTGAATTCTCAATAGCCAAACCTGTCTACTGCAGGTAGATTCAAATAGCTTCTAATAAAACACCAGTTTTCTAATCAACACAACTCATTATGATACAACGCTACCAAACCATGGTATGGGCCTTAATGGTCTTATGCCCTATCCTCACTTTTTCACAAAGTACTAATTATGCCAATCTTCAGGTACTTAACCCTCAATCACGATGGGTTTCTTTCCAAGGCAATGTTGATCAATTTGACCTAACCATCAAACCAGGTGGATTGTATACTGAAGTGGGCGTTTTTATGAATATTTCAGACCGTGGCAGTAATCTTGGCGCTGGGACCAACTTGGAAGCTGTAATGAATTTTTCCTTGCCTGAAGATGTCATCGTGAATGATTCCTGGCTTTGGGTCAACGATACCATTATACGTGCTGAAATCATTGATCGTTGGACTGCCACTAATATTTATGAAGAGATTGTTGATCGCAATCAGGATCCATCCATTCTTTATAAAAACACAGCTAGAGATTACCAGCTGCGTATTTTTCCATTGCCCTCTACCACTTTCCGGCGCGTAAAACTGAACTTCTTAATGCCTAATGATTGGACCGCCGAGCAGGTCATGACGGCACTTCCATTTCATTTGGCTAATTCGAGTCGAAGTTTACCGGAAAACCCCAGTATACGAGTCTGGGTCGATGACACCTGGCAAAACCCCGGCTTATTAGGTGACTCACGACAGTGGACTTACGTAGAGCACCCTGATTTGGGTACTTTTTATGAAACCAACCTTTCTAATTATTCGCGAACCAAACAATATACTATAGCCTTTGACACCCCGATGAAAGATGGCGTTTTTTTGCAAAGTTTTGAAAATGAGGACGAAGGTTATTATCATTTAGCATTCCTTCCTTCCAAAGCTTTCCAGTTGGTAGGTAGTGC
Source organism: uncultured Saprospirales bacterium (assembly GCA_964021975.1). Taxonomy (GTDB): domain Bacteria; phylum Bacteroidota; class Bacteroidia; order Chitinophagales; family Saprospiraceae; genus DATFKA01. The sequence goes on from CAXIDD010000050.1 coordinate 8,137, forward strand.
ATCTCGAGATGTCTTGGTTTTATTGCATTACAACAGAACCAACGCAAGGAATAATACAGTTGAAGATGTTCTACAAGTAGCCCGACAAAACCTCAAGGAATACTTGCAGCCTTCAGACCGCTTTAACATTATCACCGCAGATTTTGATCCTCAAGCCCTTAGTTCAGATTGGTTGCCAGCAACTGCTCAAACGATTGATTCTGTCTTCAACCGGCTTAGTGGCTCCGATATTGCTAATTACAATTTACCAGGTTTGCTTGCCGAGGGTATTAAGCTTATGAAAAGTAGTGAAAATGCAGGAAGGATCATGTTATTTGCGAATTCTGATCAAGAAGGGGATATCGAAATATCCAATCAACTGCTGGATGATTTAAGAGAACTAATGGGGGAGCAAGTAGTGCCCTTCTACATTACAGATTTTCAGGACCGTAACCATAAACAATATTGGGCCAATAATCGCAGATTCAACGGCAACGAATATCTATACACCAACCTGAGCCTGTTGACCCAGGGAGCCCATGAAAGTTTGTTTACCTGCTGCCGTACTTTAGATGAAATCACGGATAACTTGTTTGAAGAAGCCATGGCTAGAATTGGAACAATGGACCTTTATACGACCTTACAAAATGGATTTTGCTACAATCGATATAACTTGTTTGATAGCGGAGAATTTGTCAATCTAGATAAGCCCATTTTACAAATTGGAAAATATAAAGGTGATTTTCCTTTCGTAGTAGAGGCCGCCGGAGAATACAATGATGAAGTTTACCTGGATGCTTTATCCGTAGCTAAATCAGAGACCAAACTTGGAGATATAAATACCCAAATTGGCTGGACTGGTAACTACTTGCAACAATTAGAAAAGGAAGCTTCTCCCAATGGTTTTTTTAGCGGCTCAATGGATAATAAAATAGTAGCCGAGGTCATCGATCGCTCTCTCAGTGAGCGGATTCTTTCCTTGTACACCGCTTTTATTGCCTTGGAACCACGCTTAGGAGGAGAGCCCTGCGTGACTTGCCAGGATGAATCCGGGGTAACCGTTAATACTGAAAATAAATTATTGGATAGCTTGCTACAAGTAGAAATTTTACCCAACCCTTTCCGGGAAAGAGTGAATATCAATATCCAATTTCGTTCTGCTCAAGAAACGGCCGATTACCAATTTTCTGTTTTCAATAATGTAGGTCAAGAGATCAAGCGTTTTGAAATTGGGAGTACGGTTAAGTCTCAACAGCTCTCACTAGAGTGGGATGGTACCAACTTTAATCATGCGGATAGCCCTGCTGGAATCTATCATTTTGTCATTCAAAGTCCAGCTGGAAGGCATACAGTGAAGTTGGTAAAGTATTGATGACTTAATCTTTTAGTATGACTACTTACTTGTGGTAACCAGCTCTTAAGCACATCTGCCTCCTATCGGTATCGTATCGGTAGGAGGCAGCTGTGTTTATAACTACCTCCAAAAAAAACATTCCTTCTAAATTAAGATCACCCCTTTGATTGACAAAAATCATGATTTTACCTTCCTCTATCTTCTAATTTGCGAATGGTGATTTTAAAGAAACGCTTTACAACACTACTTTTTACCATTCCTGAAAGCTTCAAAAAGCTTGCTCAGGAAAACTTAAACCTTCATATGCTATAATTTAAATTATAGTGTATTAATCCTGCGCAAACAAAAAAATTATGGACAAGAAAAACAGCAAAATCAAATATCCTGGCACTCGAGTAGCAATGGATGGTAATACCGCCGCTATCATGTGTGAACGAGAATCCTCCGATGCTGCAGGTGCTTATCCAATTACACCTTCTACTCAAATGGGCGAATATTGGGCAGATGCTGCTGCCAAAGGGCATTTAAATATCTCTGACCGGCCACTTATTTTTATCGAGCCTGAAGGCGAACATGCCGCCGCCGCTGTTACTGCCGGTCTTTCAATGACGGGCTTGCGCGCCGCCAATTTCTCCTCTGGTCAAGGGATCGCTTATATGCATGAGTCGCTATACGCTGCCGTTGGGAAACGCTTAACTTACGTGCTCAATATTGGTGCACGCGCCATGACTAAATCTACCTTAAATGTGCATGCAGGACATGATGATTATCATGCCATTGACGATACGGGCTTTTTTCAGCTTTTCGCCAAAAAAGCACAACACGTAGCTGATTTAAACATCATCGCCCACCGGATTGCCGAGTTGGCATTGAACCCTGGAATCGTAGCTCAAGATGGGTTTTTAACTACCCACCTCATTGAGTCCTTACAATTGCCAGAAAGAGCTTTAATTAAAGAATTTTTAGGTCGTCCCGATGATATCATCAATACACCTACAGAAGCTCAAAAAATAATTTATGGACCTACTCGTCGACGGATTCCAGAACTCTGGGATGTTGATAATCCACTCATGGCGGGTATCGTCCAAAATCAGGATGCTTACATGCAGAGTGTAGCCTCTCAAAGACCATTTTTCTTTGATCACATCCAAGAAATTGCGGATCAGGCTTTTGCCGAATTCTATGCATTGACGGGCCGTAACTACGCCCGAGTGATGTCTTACCGTGCCGATGATGCCGATTATCTAATCGTTGGCCAAGGTAGCGTGGTGCCTAGTGCAGAAGCTGTCGTAGATTATATCCGGGAGACCCGCGGGATCAAAGTTGGCGTCATTGATTTAGTGATGTTTCGTCCTTTCCCAGAAGACTTGCTGGCACAGTTTTTTAAAGGTAAAAAAGGCATCACCATTCTAGAAAGATTGGACCAGCCCTTAGCGGTTGACTTACCAATCGCAAGGGAAATTAGAGCGGTCTTGACTAAGTGTATCGAAAATGGTGCGCATAAAAAGGATCAACCTTATGAGCATTTGCCAGCGTATCGACCACAGGATTTACCAGCTGTTTATTCTGGTTCTTTCGGGATGGGTAGTCGAGATTTACAGCCAGAAGGACTGATCGCTGCTATCGAAAATATGCTGCCTAACGGCAAACGCAAGAAACAATATTATTTATCCATAGATTTTATTCGCGACGTTCCGCATACACCAAAACAACGGGCCTACCAAGAAAGTATCCAAGATGCTTATCCAAAGGTCAAAGAACTGGCTTTAAGAGGTTCAGAGAACCCAAATTTAATGCCTAAGGAAGCGATTACTGTTCGGTTTCATTCTATCGGCGGGTGGGGTGCGATCACTACGGGTAAAAATTTAGCGATGACGCTTTTTGATCTTTTAGGGTATGATATTAAAGCCAATCCTAAGTACGGGTCAGAGAAAAAAGGACAGCCGACCACTTATTATTTAGCTGCTGCTCCAGAACCCATCCGCGTGAACTGTGAATACTTCTTCGTAGATGTGGTGCTTTCTCCAGATCCTAATGTGTTTAAGCACACCAATGCTTTGGCAGGTTTGAAAAAAGGTGGTGCCTTTATTATTCAAAGTGATAAAAAATCTCCAGAAGAAGTTTGGGGCGATATTCCAAAACCTTACCAAAAAATCATCATTGATCAGGAAATTAGAGTTTTCTACATTGATGGTTTTAAAATTGCTAGAGAAGAAGCAACCGACATCGAGCTGCAATTGAGAATGCAAGGGATTGCCTTCCAAGGTGCTTTCTTTGCGGCCTCTCCATTAATGGAAAAAGCCAATCTGACCGATGCCACTTTATTAAAAGCCATCGAAGATCAGCTACAAAAGAAATTTGGCTCCAAAGGCCAACGCGTAGTTGATGATAATATGCGGGTAGTACGCAGAGGTTTCGACGAAGTTAGGGAAGTGACCAATAAAGTATTGGGCGGTGGTAAGATCGCTAGTACGAATGGTATGCCAGAGCCTGCTATTCCTACTATGCTCAAATCTACCCCCAAAAGTGAATCCCAACTTAGTGACATTCACCGTTTTTGGGAGCAAACGGGGAACTTCTACCTCCGTGGTATGGGTAATGATAACATCACCGATCCCTTCATCGGATTGAGTGTGATGCCCGCAGCTTCTTCCCTCTTTAGAGATATGACGGGTATTCGCTTTGAACATCCAGAATGGATTCCAAATAACTGTACGGCCTGTGGAGATTGCTACACCATTTGTCCAGATACCGCGATTCCTGGTTTAGTCAGTGATCTTTCGGATGTTCTACAAACCATTGTCAGTCGTGTAAAAGATAATAATGGAAAATTAACGCATCTGCCCAAAGCAGTTCGTCAAATGGAAACTCAAATTCGGGCGCTGATGAACAGCCCACACGGAGAAGCCACAGTCACTAATCTCATCAATGAAGTCATCGATCAAGGGATCGAGGAAAATGGACCAAAATCTGATTATAGTAAAGAATTAGGCTGGTTTAGAGAAGAATTGGGCGACTTCCAATTCGCACTGACTCGTCCATACTACGATCTACACGAAAAGAAAGCACCGAATTCTGGTGGCCTTTTCAGCATTACTATCAATCCGACAACTTGTAAAGGTTGTATGGAATGTGTGCAAGTTTGTAATGATGATGCGCTCCGGATTGTTCCGCAAACGGAAGATTCCATCGAACGGCTGAATAGAGAGTGGGACTTGTGGTCGCAATTACCAACCACACCTGCAAAATACAACCGCATCGATGATTTGGAAGAAAAAATTGGGCCTCTACAGACCATGTTGCTCAATAAAGATGCCTACCTCAACTTCGCTAGTGGAGACGGTGCCTGTTTGGGATGTTCAGAAAAATCGGTGGTCCATTTATTTACGGCCACGGTAGAGTCATTAATGCAGCCAAGGATAGAAAAACATCTAGCGCATTTGGATTCCCTTACGGAAAAACTAGAACAACATATTCAGAAAAAACTCTTATCCAACTTCGATGTCAGCGACGCAGGCATGATGGCTAATATTGTCAAAGAAACGCAAAACCAAGACTTGACTATGGCGAGTATCGCCAGCAAGTTGGAAGCTTCTAAAGGTAGCGAACCTATTGATCAGGAATGGCTAAGAGACATCACACAGTTATTAGCCAGACTAAAACAACTAAAGTGGAAATATACCAATGGCACTACCGGAAATGGCCGGGCCAATATGGGGATGTGTAACGCTACGGGCTGTACCTCCGTTTGGGGTAGTACTTGGCCGTTTAATCCATATCCGTTCCCTTGGGCCAACCATTTGTTCCAAGATTCAGCCTCCATGGCAATGGGTATTTTTGAAGGCCACATGGCAAAAATGGCCGATGGTTTTAAAGCCATCCGTAAAGCAGAACTTGAACTCAGTGGTGAATACCGACCTGAGATTCACGACGAATTCTTTACTTACTTTACCTGGGAGCAATTCACAGACGAAGAATGGCTATTGTGCCCTCCAGTGGTAACGCTGGGTGGAGATGGTGCTATGTACGATATCGGTTTCCAAAACCTATCCAGAATGATGGCTTCCGGAAAACCAATTAAGGTGATAGTAGTAGATACACAAGTTTATTCCAATACCGGTGGCCAGGCTTGTACCTCTGGTTTTATCGGGCAAGTATCCGATATGGCCCAGTATGGTAAAGTCCAAAAAGGGAAGTCCGAGCCACGTAAAGAAATTGGCCTCATCGCCATGGCGCATCGCAATACCTATGTCTTGCAAGGAACTTTGGCTAACACCAGCCAAATGATCGAAGGATTCATCGATGGTCTAATTGCCAAACGACCTGCAATTTTCAATCTTTACACGACTTGTCAACCAGAACATGGGGTAGGAGATGATTTAGGTGCTCACCAAGCAAAATTAGCAGTAGAATCTCGGGCTTATCCAATTTTCAAATACAATCCAGATAAGGGCGTCAAAACCCACGAAGCATTTGATTTAGCTGGTAATCCTGCAATGGATCAACTATGGCCAAGCTATGAATTGAAATATAAAGAGAACGGCCGACAAAAATCCATGGAAGTAGCCATGACCTTCGCAGATTTCGCGATTACCGAAGGACGCTTTAGAAAGCACTTCCGTAAGGTTCCTCGTGATGCCTGGAATGAAAATATGATCGTTCTTGCCGAATTCCTGGAAATGGATGCCTCAGATCGAGAAGGAAAATTCCCCTACATCTGGGCGGTGAATACCCAACAAAAACTCAGCCGAGTACTAGTCGCTAAAGAGATTGTACAGGCCTGTGAAGAAAGAAGGGACTTCTGGATTATGTTGCGGGATTTGGCTGGTATAGAAACGACTACCGCCGAACCAAAAGAAAATATCGAAGAGAAAATTCGGACCGAAGTAGTTGGCAAAATAGCCCAAGGTTTGATGGAGTTAGCTGGTGGCAGTGGTGCAGGTATGGCGAACTTGGTTTTAAACGGATCCACCGCGGTAGCCACCGCACCAACTAATGGTGAGGCCGGTGTCGCGGTCGCGGAAGCAAAAGATCAAATGGCGCCTTGGTTGGAGACCGAGGAATGTACTTCCTGTGACGAATGTATCAAGATCAATTCCAATATTTTCGCTTACAACAATGATAAAAAGGCCTTTATCAAAGATGCAGAAGCTGGTGCCTACGAAGACTTAGTCAAAGCTGCTGAAAAATGTACAGCCGGGGTGATTCATCCAGGATTACCTGCGGATCGTTCGGCAAAGGACATTGATAAGTGGATCAAAAGAGGCGAAAAGTTTAACTAAGAACCCATGGGATTTTTCAATCGAAATAAAGGAACATTTAAACATGGCATT
>CAXIDD010000051.1:0-14736 GCA_964021975.1 uncultured Saprospirales bacterium
TTTAAAATCTAGGCCACCTTCCGTCGTTGGCATGATGCTTTGGTCTTTGGCTGCTTTGATCAACCACTGCCTTTGCTGACGATTGCCAGAGCCATACATTTTGATGGTTTTGGTATTGTAGTAAGCACTATAACGCATCATGATATCATTGGCATGCTCCTGATCCCGAATCACTTCACTACTGAAAATACCAGGGCCGGTAGAATAAATCCGCGGCCCAATTAATTTTCCTGCATCTACCAAATCTCCATAAGTCAAGACATCCGTGGTGGCCGTTTGTGGATCACGAGTGGTCATGACACCAAAAGCTAAATTCGTGAGGTAGGGCCAGAATTGTCCGCGGTGGAGGTTCACGGGATGGCGGAAGTGGGAGTGTGTATCCACGTATCCGGGTACAATGGTTTTGCCAGACATATCCATCACTTTGGCACCTTTGGGGGCAGATAATCGTTTACCAATCGCTTTGATGCGATTGTTTTCGATTAGGATGTCTCCTTTGGGAATAATTTCATCTCCTTTCATCGTGATAAGGCGCGCATTTTTTAGGAGAATCATGCCTTCTGGAAGATCGCGATTGGCTTTTACTTCAATCCGATTTTCGGTTGGTGTGTATTCATCGTCGGCTTCATCGGCTGCTACCAAATCGTAATTGACGTGTGCATTACCAATGGCCCAGTGGACGGTCTGCCCATCCCAACTCCAAGTGGGGAATTGCCCTCCAATATCAGTAAGTTTACGAGCCGGAAACATAGCTTTAGAAGCATTCGAAACGGAAATCGTCAAGCCCTCTTTCCCGGTCTGTGGAACCGTAACGGTATAGAGATCCATCCCAATTTGTGCCAAGGCTTGATCGCCTTCTGGAGCCATTCTAATCCAGGAAGCAGATGGGGCCGAACGACCACCTGGTGCTTTTACACCTGTGATCTTTACATACACTTTTTCATCTGTACCATCCCAACGGATAGAAGATAGACCTGCTGAACTGGATAAGTAAATTCGATCAGAGCCTTTCACAAAATGTGGATTACCCCGGCGGTTGGTATAGGTAATGAAATTATTAGCAGAACCATTGGCATCAATCCAAATCAAGTCGCTGGTACCTCGAAAAGCCGTTCGTTGTAGTGCATTCCTAAAGTCTTCTGCTTGTCCTTTGATTAAAACGATTCGTTTGCCATCATTGGACCATACAGGAGCTTGAAATACACCATTTTCTTGATTAATTTGAGTCAGGTTATTTCCATTTGAGCGGACTTTATAAACCTTACCACCAGCCGCAGACCAAGTTACAAAAGCCAGCCAGTCACCATCTGGAGACCATACCGGTTGCGCCTGTGTTTCTTCCAAGTCTAATAACTTTGTTGGCGTCCCATTGGGCAAATCAACGAGGTATATTTCATTGAGTGCTGTAAAAGCCAACTGTTTTCCATCCGGAGAAGGCGCAATATCTCTAATTTGTACAACGGTAAATTCATCCGTATCCTCGATTGGATAATCAAAGTCTAGTTCTGGTCCAAGGTCAATGCTAGATTTCACTCGGAATGGAATTTCTGTAGCCGTTTTTGAATCCACATTTACTTTCCATATTTTCCCGCCGTAGGAAATGATGATTGCTTGATTATCTGGCGTAAAAGAAAATCCTGGCAAAACATCTCTGCTTGCTCTGGACTCCTGATCATCGTGCTGAATCGGATAAGCCAGCCAGCTTTCGTCGCCTGTTGCTAAATCTCGGAGGATAAGGCCGGTCTGATCATCGTGACGGGTAGCATAAACCAGCCATTTTCCATCGCTAGAAGGCGTAGGCCGAAAAGAAGAACCATAGCGGGAAACTTGTGGCAATCGGGCCCCATCTTCGCGGTCATATTTATAGATTTGATACTGAGGCAGTGCGGCGTTGTAGTTCCAACTACCCGTCCGTTCGGCGTACCAAATGTAACGACCATCTGGACTGAATGCCCCTTCAACCATACGTCTGTTATTGGGTTCCGTCAGTAAGGCGGTACCAGAACCACCGTCAATGTGATAGAGCCAGATTTTATGTAAGTTGGAGCCAGATTGCTTTGAGGCAATCAGGTATTTCCCGTCAGGCGACCAATCTGGAGATTGATAGGGATTGTTGTTGCCTTTGGTCATTTGTTTTTTCTCCTGGGAAGCAAGATCTATGGTCCATACATTTTCACCACCAGATTCATCAGAAATGTAGACCACTTTTTCACCATCAGGACTAAAGCGCGGCTGACTATCGAAAGGGAATCCACTGGTTAATTGACTAGCATCTCCTCCCGTAATGGGCATGGTATAAAGATCCCCCAAGAAATCAAAAACGATGGTTTGTCCATCTGGACTCACATCGAGGGCAATCCAGGAACCTTCGTTTAGGTCAAAACTAAAGGTACGGCCACTTTCTAGTGGGAGTCCCTTTTTTTCTTTTTGGGTAGAATCTGCTGATTCAGATGTAGTTTGGAAGGCGAAACTTGGCGAAACTACCAGCAAACTTAAAAAGATATAGAGATAGGAAAATTTGTTAAACATAAGCTTGAATAGTTTTAAATAACTTCTTTGATACCAGCTAAAGTTAGTGATTAATTTTTCAATAAATAAAAGGCCTTGGTATCTATATTACTGTATCTTTATGGTTTATACACTGCTTTGTTTCTACTGAAGCTGCTTAGTACAAGCTCATCAGGTTATTTTTAACCAATTGATCCGTGTGCTATGCCTAATCCTCCGTATCTTATTGAAGCCTATACGCCTTTTGCAGAAAGCCTTATCTGGCAATTAAATCGTGATTATTACCTAAAAGAAGGCGTTGATGCCTGGCGCAAGGGTGTTGTGCCGCATCACCTTACCAGCAATGCATTAGTGGGACGGACCTATGCGGAGTTAATTTATGGTTTTCTAAAAGACCTTGCTAAACGGGGACAGCTTCAAGAGACCGTTTATTTAATAGAATTAGGTGCAGGACATGGCCGCCTTGCTTTTCATATTCTGAAGCATTTAGAAAAACTCCAGGCGCAAGAGACAGTTGAGTTACCACCTTATTGCTACATTTTGAGTGACATTGTAGAAGATAATTTGATTTTTTTCGAACAGCATCCGCAATTTGAAACCTATATTCAACAAGGCATTCTAGATATCGCTTATTGGGATGCTTTAGAAAGTGAATCCTTAGAACTCCGCCACCAAGAAAAGGTAATAGAAGTACAATCTTTAAAGCATCCCTTATTAGCAATTGCTAATTACTTTTTTGATACTCTTCCTTTTGACTTATTCTTTTATAAAAATACCCATATTTCTAAATGCTCCGTCCAATTAGAGTCCTTAAAAGCACCGGATAAAGACATTCATCTTCCGGATGTAGAATTAAGTTTTGCTCATCAGGCGATCGAGCAACCCTATTATACAAATCCTGTTTGGGAAGAGCTCTTAAACGAATACCGGACATCCGTTTTTAATACTTATTTATTTTTCCCAGTTAAAGGGTTCCAAGCGCTGGAAAGACTACAAGCACTTTCCCCTAAAGGTTTGGTCTTAATTTCAATGGATAAAGGTTTTCATAAAATCCATAATTTAGAAAATATCCCGCCACCAGAAATGGTAATGCACGGTAGTTTTTCTTTTTGGGTTAATTATCATGCTCTTGGCGCTTATTGTGAAAAACAGGGAGGGAAGTCTTTGCTCCCAAGTTTATCTAATTTTAATTTAGAGCTGGCCTGTTTATTTTTTGTAGAAGAAGCAGAGACCTTTAAAAATACCCATGCCGCTTATCAAAAAGTAGTAAATGAGTTTGGACCAGATGATTTCAATGGCATTAAAAAGCTAACTTATCGCCACTTAGATACGATGAGTATATCTGAGCTGATTGGTTTGCTCCGACTAGGCGCTTATGACTCTACTTTTTTTATAAAAATGCTACCTAGACTAAAAGAAGTTGCTAAACGTATCACGTTTAACGAACGTACTCGAATAGCCGAAACCCTGCATCAAACTTGGGATTTATACTTTACTTTGAATGAATCGTTTGACTTGGCTTACGAGATGGGTGGTTTATTCTACGACTTAGGATTTTACCAAGAAGCCCTAGACTATTTCCAGCATTCAACTAATCTATTTGATACACAAGCAGATGTTCTTTATAATCAAATCCTTTGTTATTATCAATTAAGACAAGACCAACAATTCACACTAGCACTCCAAGAAGCTAAGACTACCTTCCCAAATTACGAGAAATGGAATTATTTAGCTTCTTTGGATTTGAAGGCTTAATAAGCACTCATTTCCTTACCCAATCGCCACTAAAGGATCTCCTTTAGAGATAGCTAAGGAAGTAACCACATAAAGTAAAAGTCCAGTTGCTGGTGCGAAATATTCACTCAAGGTATTGCCAAAGAAGTCCCGAATCTCCCCTATTTTTTCTCCGGCCTTTACTTTTTCTTCTAAGGCTTTTGTTGGGTACCAACATCCATCGTTTTCCGATTTCAGGACGTGCATTTTTTCTAAAAATTGTACCTCATTATTTTCAATAACCATGCCTTCTAAGACCCCTAAATGACGAAGTACATTTTTGGTTGCGGCCAGGTAAGTTTCTACTTCATCCTCACTCCAACGTCCGCACTGGCCCAACTCTGCCAACATACCAGGAGTCCCCACTGCTGCAGCCGCGCCAATAGACCCATTTTCAGAAGTGGACCCCACGACGTACGGAAATCCAAATAAGGCAGATGCTTTACGGGAAGCTTCCGCTAATTCTGCTCCTCCAAGTTCAGAAAAGATCACAAAAGGCACTAATGCTTCGTGGATATCACCACCGTGTAAGTCTATATAAAAATCTGCACCTTGCTGTAATTGATGAACGGCGTAAGCTATTCGTTCACTCACTGTACCCAATGCTTTTCCTGGAAATACGCGGTTGAGGTTTTTCCCATCGTAGGGGCCATAATATTGTAAGCGCGCCGCGAAAGCAGGTGTGTTTACGGGGTGGATAATAACTAAAGTACCCTGAACTTCTTCTGGTTCCAAGCTTTTAGCTAAACGAATGGCCGTCTCGATACAAGGATACTCCCCACCGTGGACACCACCGGTAATTAGGATATTTTTGCCAGGTTTGGTCCCAACAATAACGGTAGTGGGCATTTTAACGGGCGTACCCGGCACATTAATAAAACCGCTGGACTTTTCGCCAGGAACTAAGGATAAGTCAAGAGATTGCAAGGCAGGTAAAAAACTCATGGATTGGTTTATTTTTATTTTCAAACAAGTATCCAATTTAGTGAATCCAGCTTTAAATATTAAACGTTTTATTTATCTTTATTACTAGTAAACAAATCATGCTATTAACGACCTAACACTCATGAGAATTTTAACGACCCTTCTTTTTTGTTTTTTATTGACCAATATTTCTTTTGGATACGATGATTTTGTTGATTGTCCAGAAGGCACTCGTACCGTTAACACTATTCCTCCTGGAGGGGGCACTCCTATCACAACTTGTGAGCCATGTGCAGAAGGCAAATTTCAAGACCAAACAGGACAAAGTGTCTGCAATGACTGCCCTGCAGGTAGGTTTCAAGACCAAACAGGACAAGCCGACTGTAAAACATGTTTGGTCGGGACCTACCAACCTAATCCAGGTGCCGAATCTTGTCTTCCTTGTGAACTAGGTAGATTTCAAGATGAAGAAGAAGCAATTGATTGTAAAACATGCCCTCCTGGCACCACTACAAGAACAACTGGAAGTGCTAGTCAGGATGCTTGCGTCCCCGTTGATGAAAATCTTCCTGCCATGAATCGTTGGGGATTGATTGCCTTAATATTACTAGTCTTAACTGCAGCCACCTTCCTATTAAGAAGAAGAAGTTTATTTGAGAAATAATTTTAGGCAGAGAGCTATTTAACCAAATGGCTGAGCTAATCAGCCAATTTTTTATCAAAAAGTTAGGGGATCTTTGTTGGGAATCAATCAAACCAAGCTTATGACTATTTCCAATTCATTAGTTCAAGCCCACCAAGAAGCCGGACGTTTTTTTATCGTTGACGGCGTAAAAAGCTTTGTAAGAGACACTGGCCAAGGTGAAGCTGTGGTTTGTATGCATGGTGTACCTTCCTCTTCTTTTTTATATCGTAAAATATTACCCGCACTTGCTGAAAGCGGCTTCCGAGGTATTTCCTTTGACCTACCTGGTCTTGGTTTGAGTGACCGGCCCGATGATTTTGATTATAGTTGGACAGGACTAGGTAAATGGTCTGTCAAAGCAACGGAAGCACTGGGTTTAGATAAATTTCATTTGGTCATTCATGATGTAGGTGGTCCTGTAGGCCTCGAAATGTTGGCGGCGTATCCCGAACGCATTTTATCACTGACCATTCTTAATACGCTAATTGTCAACGTTGGCACTTTTAAAAAGCCAATGGTCATGCGACCTTTTGAGTGGAAAGGAGCTGGAGAATTGTACTTAAAAACACTGGTGCCAGCTTTATTCCAACAACTGATGTATGTGCAGGGCGTCCAGGATAAATCAGCATTTGGGTTTCAAGAAGCGCAGGCTTATACTCAGCTACTGAAGTATCAAGATAATGGCAAAGCATTTCTAAAGATTATGAGGAGTTTTGAACCGACACCAGTAAAAGAACAACTATATACTAAAGCTATTCAAAAGCTAACTGTACCGAAACAAGTCGTTTGGGGCGCTAAAGATACCGCACTTACCCTAAAAGACTTTGGCTATCCAATCCGCGACGTGCTAAATATCAAGCGCTTTTTTGAAATAAATGGAAAGCATTTCTTACAAGAAGATTGTGCCGAAGAAATCGTAGAGAAAATTGTAGAGATGAATAGGCCACAGATCAGTATGAAGTACTAGAAAGGGAAATTAAAAGCCTTAAGAAGTAAAGATAAATGCGTTCGGGATACGCCGCCAACATAAAGAATAAAACTTTGGCTATTTAAATCGGATCATTCAACTGGTCCTAAATAACGCAATGCTAGTACGGTAAAATCATCATACTGGTCTGCGCCTCCAACGAATTGATCCAACTCCTGTTCTAGTTTTTTCGCCAAATCAACCATTGAATCCTTAGTTGCGCTGCGGAATACTTGCTCCATACGTTCCATCCCAAACATTTCGTCCTGGATATTCATGGCTTCACTTACACCATCTGTGTAGAGTAATAAGGCATCCCCTTTATGAAGGGTCAATTCTCCAAGAGAAAACTTTGCTTTTTCTATCACCCCAAGCAATGGCCCATTCCTTTTATTGAGTGTTTGGACCTTTTCCTCGGTATCATGTTTAATGATAAAAGGCGCATTATGTCCTGCATTAACGTATTCTAATTTCCCCGTTCGGGTATTTAAGATGCCCGCAAAAAGTGTGACAAACATCATATCATTATTATTCCTTGCAAGCAGGTTATTGACATGTGTAATCACTCGATCTACCTGAGGAGTATTGTTGATGAGCATCCGCAGGGAAGTAAAAATTCGCATCATAAATAAAGCCGCCGGCATTCCTTTACCAGAAACATCACCGATGGCGAAGTAAATGTGCTCGTCGTCCAATAGGATTGCGTCATAAAAGTCTCCGCCAACCTCACGCGCCTGCTTAATGAAGGCGAAAGCATCTATTTCGTGGCATTGGTGCAAGAGATTTCGTCCATTGGGAACGATACCAGACTGAATCTTCCCAGCGGTTTCTAATTCTTTTTCGAGGTGTTTGTACTTCAGCTGTTCTTCGATCTCTTCGATAAGCGCATAGTTGGCTCGACGCAAACGTCCAGCCATCGTTGCGATTAAATTGCGGATACCTTGCTTGTTTAAGGCCACTTCTTTCCAAAAAAGATGATCTGGAATACATACTACTGCTGATGCTCCTTGGCTAATAGCGAGTGCCGAAGTTGGTTGATTTAAGACTAAGGATATTTCTCCAATACACTCCCCCGGTCCGATTGGGAAAGCGACCTCTTTGCCTTCATTTTCTACCACGATATGGAAGGTTCCTTCAACGATTAGGTAAAGTGTATCGTTGGGTACTCCTGGTTGAATCAAAATATCATTAGGTCCTAATTGACGAATGGTCGCATGAGCCAATACCGCCTCTATTTGCTCAAGGGCAAAGTCTTTGAAGATCGCAAAGGATCGAAGGTCGATATTCAACTCTGTAGGGTGCATATTGCTAGATCAATAATTAGAAAGAGTGAATATCGGGATTTTTTTAGAAAGGGTTCGTTTGCTGACTATTTTTTTACCGAAGTGACTTCAACTTTACCATCCTGTTCCTCCAAAAAGCGTTTTAATTGGCCCGGACCTTTGGCCCGGACGGGTCGATTAAGCATTAAATCTTGGTGAATCATCCAGGTGATGGTGTCCCAGACAGCACCTTCCGTCCACAATGGGTCCATTAAGCTGGTTTCCCATCGCACTATTTCTGAATTGATTGATTGAAAAAGTTCGGTATTAGTTGCAGAAAGGTTATTGGTTTCACCTAAATCTTGGTCTAGATCATATAAGGCACTAGGCAATCTTTCTACGCGAACCAATTTGTGGTTCTCCACTCTGGCAGCAGCCATTTCGTCTTTCCGCCAAAACAAGGCTCGGTGAGGCGAACCAGTTTGTTCTTTTGTCAAAAAAGGAAGTAAAGAAACGCCATCTAAAGCAAGATCCTCTGGTTTTTCAACAGCAGCTGCGTCAACTGCAGTAGCAAAAATATCTAAAGCAGAAGTAAGACCGGTAAAAGTGCCCCCACTGGGAAAAGCAGCAGGCCAGGTAATAAAGAAGCCTACTCTATGACCTGCCTCAAATTCATTGCCTTTAAATCCTTTGAAGGGCAAATTAATTGATTGATTGTTGGTTGCACCTCCGTTGTCACTTAAAAAGAAAATCAAGGTATTGTCTAGCAGCTTGTCTTCCTCCAACTTATTGGTAATGTGGCCAACTGCTCGGTACAAAGCCCAGGTCAGAGCGGCTAATTTTTGTCGAGGATGTCCCCTATATCTAGCCAAATCCTCTTCCATTGCTTCCATTGGTGTATGCACCGCATTGGGCGACCAATACATAAAAAATGGCTTCTCTTTATTGCGGTCAATGAAGGCTACCGCTTGATCACCTAAACGATCCGTTAGATAACCATCGAAAGTTACGTGCTGTGTATTTTCTGTAATAGCACGGATATTACCTTTTACATCTTGCCGAGGATTGGGAAAATAACTGCGCCCTCCCGCTAGAAAACCCCAGTAATAGTCAAATCCACGCTCGGTAGGACGATAACCTTCCTGGGCTCCAAGGTGCCACTTCCCAAAAGCCGCCGTGGTATAGCCTGCAATTTTCAAGACGCTAGCCATCGTTTTTTCATCTAAACTTAGGACGCCATCACTAGGCGGATTGCACTCAAATCCAAAGCGCTGTTGGTAACGCCCCGTAATAAGACCTGCACGAGACGGACCACAGACACTTGCTGAGACATGTGCATCGGTAAAAACAACTCCTTGGCTAGCTAAGCGATCAATATTGGGCGTTTCTAAATCTTGACAACCGTTGAATCCAAAGTCTGCATAACCTGCATCATCAACCAACATAATAATAATGTTGGGTTTTGTAAGTCTATGCTTAGACTGACAATTGCTACAACTTAAAACAATTAGCAATAAAAGGTAGAGATTAGAGAGGTGTTTTTGTTGAATCATTGGCTTAAAGATCAAAAACAAGTGTGAAGGGTCTAATAGACTCTGATAATGTCCTCGTTGGTCTCGCCTCTAACGACTAAACCAGTATCATAGCAAACATAACTTTTAAACCCCTTAATATCGAGCTCTACAAGACTGTAGACTTCCTCATCATTGATTCTGAAAGTAAAGTACTTAAACTCATTTTGCTCATCATAAATAAATTGGAATAATAATTTCTGAAAACCCGTCACTTTAACCTTGAAGTTGAGGCCTTGTGAATGTTGAAAGTGGAAGAAGATATCTTTAATCCAGTTGTACCTACGTTTCCTATTGATTCTATTCTCTATTTTTATCCCAGCTTTTTTAAATTCAATCAACAGCTCTCCTAGATCTTGAGGGGAAGCATCGCTTTCGATCATAACCGACTCGACCAACTTCTTGGATTCCTGTTTATTCATTGGATTTAGCCCATAAACTGCTTTTTTAAAATCCCCTATGGCTTGATCATTGCAATCGATCCAGCAAAAAACGGATGATTTAGATTCACTTAAGTGGCTAAGAATGGGTTTAGAAAAAAGCGTAGGCCTGCTTATCCCCATTAACATTAAGAAGATAAAAACATGATGAATTTTCGATGACTTCAGATCTATTATAATTTTTACCCGCTTCGGAATAAAGCAGATTTCCCCCAAATGGGAAAAAGCACCAGCGGCTTCATTTCTATTTGTGGTAAACATAAAATGTGGATTTTGAGTACTCAAAGTATAAGCTAATGACCACATTAGAAGATCAATTCTAATTATAAGGGTATTGTTTTTTCTTAGGAATGATCTATAAGTTAAGAATAATTATTGGATTGCCCAAAAGGGAGGCTTGTTAAAAGACTAGCCTATCCATGCTTCTCCATCAGTTTATCTTCCAAATCCTCCAATGAAACGCCTTTGGTCTCTGGCATAGCAGTCAATACCCAAATCAACTGGAGTACCATCATCAAGGCAAAAACAACGAAGACTACTCCTGGATTGATACTTTCACTACTCAAAAGTGGGGGCATGAATACCGTAATCAATGCCGCTAGAACCCAGTGCGTAGAGCTCCCCAAAGATTGTCCTTGCGCCCGTAAATGATTGGGGAATATTTCTGAAATAAAGACCCAAATAACGGCCCCTTGTCCTACTGCATGGGAAGCAATAAATAAAAACAGGAAAATTGGAACGGCCAAGCCTTGCCAGCCCAGGAAGAAGGCAGCAGCTACCATGCCCAAAGAAACAATGTACCCAAAAGAACCTATAAGCATCAAGGTTCTTCGACCGATTCGGTCAATTAAATATAAACCTAAGAGGGTGGCCACTAAGTTGATCAACCCCAAACCAATAGAACTGATAAAGGCCGTACTCTCTCCCAAACCTGCCTCTGCAAAAATTCGTGGCGAATAATATAGAATCGCATTAATTCCAGATAGCTGATTAAAAAAAGCAATAGCAAATGCCAAAAAAGCTAGTGACCTGTATCTGCGTTCTATGATATTCCCACCAATATCTACGCCTCTTGAAATCTTCTTTTCTTGCATGCTTTGTAGTAGCTCGTCCACGGCAAGTCCTGGATTAATCTGCTGCAAGACCTCTTTGGCCTTTTCCAGATCTTTTTTAATGGTCGCCAACCATCTAGGGCTCTGTGGTACTCTGCTTACCAACAAAGTGTACAAAAGAGCTGGAATTGCTTCTACTCCGACCATCCAACGCCAGGCTTCGTCCCCAAAACCACGTAGAGCAGAATTCGAAATAAAGGCAATCAAAATACCAAAGACAATATTAAATTGATACAAGGCCACCAGTTTCCCGCGGTTTTTTGGTGGAGCAATCTCTGAAATATACGCTGGCGCAGCAATGGTAGATGCACCAACTCCTAAGCCACCAATGAAGCGAAAGACTCCAAAAGTGTAGGGATCAGAAACTAATGCAGATCCCAAAGCAGATATAAAATATAAGATTCCGATCCAGATCAAAGTCCGTTTTCTACCTAGTCTGTTGGTTGGAAAGCTGCCAAATATAGCTCCAATTACCGTGCCCCATAAGGCAGTCGACATAATAAAGCCATGAAACTCATTGGAGGTTTTCCAAAGCGCTTGCAGTTGTTGTTCGGCTCCAGAAATCACAACCGTATCGAAGCCAAACAAAAAACCCGCCAAGGCAACAGTAATTGACCAAAATAGAATCTTATTATTGTTCATAAGTGCATTTTAAAAAAACTAATGATTCTAAGCAACTATTTAGCAAACAAACTAAAATTTGCTGCTTTTAAGTCCTTTTGAAAAGTCATCATATCCTGCTTAAGAAACCCCTGAATTTCTTCAACTACTGGCTTCATTGATGTCTCAAAGACTTCGACCAAACCAATACTTGTTTCTGTAACTGGATAAATAATGTCTTGCAAACTCCGGCTCGCACTACTCAACTTAGCACTTATCAATTCTGGATCTCGATACATCCCTTGAACATCACTCGGTCCGTTCATTTTTTCAATTAAGGCATTTACTTTTTTAAGCATAGCCTCACTACTTTTCGCCAATGCTTCCGCGCCTTCTTGTTTGGCAACTTGCCCTTTAATAAGTTCGATTAGTTCTTTGGCTTCTCCTAGTTGATACATCTGCTCTCCAAAGCGGGCTACGTTTTGATTGTGTCGATCAAATAATTCTGCCTTAGCTTGCATTTGCTCCATGCTTACAAAGTATGCAGGATCTGCTACTACTTTGACCATTTGCTCGGAGTGGTCATCGCCATAGGTGATTTTCACTTTATAGTCGCCCGGTAGAACCGAGTGTCCGCGTGGATCAGCAGCATCCTTTTTGGGTCTTTTTAAGCTGGGTCTTGCTACTCCTTTTTGACGCAGGTCCCAAGTAAAACGATTGGTTCCCGCCTTTGCAGCGGTCTTAAAGGTCCGGATCAACTCGTTTTGGGCATTATAGATTTGGACCGTTGCTTTGTCCCCATTATCTGCTGCTTTCGCATAAAAAGTTAGTAAAGCTCCTTGTGCCCGATTTTCACCAAAGAAGAGGCCATTTCCAGTAGAGCGGTAGCCATTAGGTTCTCCAAAAAAGGATAAATAAGCATGCGGTACAGGGAAAAGATGCAAGGTTTGATCCACCACTTTTTGATAACCTTTTTGAGCTAAATCCCTCAATGGACGGATGTCGTCCAAAATCCAAGCAGCTCTACCGAAAGTACCAATCACGAGGTCTTGCTCTCTAGGATGTACAACTAAATCCCTTGCCGGAATCGAAGGAAAGTTTTCCCACTTTGTCCAATTGCTCCCTTTGTCAATACTGACGTACAAACCATCTTCTGCCCCCAAAAACAGTAGGTTTTCTTCTTCAGGATCCTGTGCCAAGGCCAAAGTATGTCCCCAAATGACGTCTTTATCAATTAAGGAAGTCCAGGATTTTCCATAATTTTTAGTGTGGTAAAGATAGGGAGTCCAATCGTTCTGACGGTAGTTATTGACGACTACAAAAGCTTCGGCTGGGTTATGCAAGGAAGCATTAACCTGAGCTACCCAGCCACCTTCTGGTAATCCTTGAATGCGTGGACTTAGGTTGGTCCATGTTTGACCACCGTCCTGCGTCAGCTGAACATTACCATCGTCTGTGCCGACCCAAATGACTCCTTCTTTAATTGGGCTGGGATCAATAGAAATAATGGTAGTATGGTTCTCTGCGCCACTGTTGTCTAAGGACAAACCTCCAGTGGTTGCTTGTTGCTGCTTTTCTGGATTATCGGTGGTCAAATCTGGAGAAATAGCTTCCCAAGAGTGTCCATGATCCGAAGATTTCAGGACATATTGACTACCCAAATAGATCGTTTTCTGGTTTTGTGGATGCATTGCTAAAGCGGCATTCCAATGATAACGCAGCGGTGCATCCGTCTTTAAATAAGGCTTAATATTGGTGCGAAGTCCGGTCTCTAAATCGAACCGACTGAGGTTGGCTCCCTGAGAAAGCGAG
Organism: uncultured Saprospirales bacterium; assembly: GCA_964021975.1. Lineage (GTDB taxonomy): Bacteria > Bacteroidota > Bacteroidia > Chitinophagales > Saprospiraceae > DATFKA01. The sequence continues at coordinate 13,655 of CAXIDD010000051.1, forward strand.
TAGCCGAAGCGAGCATCCAATGGATCTGGCATGGCATCAAATCCATCACCAGTACCAATCCTGTCCCAGTAGTAGTTCCGGATTCCTTTGCGTCTCCAGACTTGACTTGGTCCACGCCAACTACCATTGTCTTGCATACCTCCATACACATTATAAGGTACTTCGTTGTCTACTCGGATGTGATAAAACTGCCCTAAAGGTAAATTTTCAGAATAATCCCAGGATTCACCACCATCACGGGAAAGACAGAAACCACCATCATTTCCATTCATCATCAGCTTTGGATTATCTGGATGGATCCAAAAAGCGTGGTTATCTACGTGAATGATGCTCGTTGGGATGAGTCGTTCGAAGGTTTTACCACCATCTTGACTGACATCAGCAGTGGTATGGATATTAAAAATTCGATTTTCATTTTGAGGATCCACAAAAATATCAGCGTAATAAAAAGGACGTCCACCAATACCTTTTGTGGCCACTAAATCCCAGCTAAAGCCTCCATCCGTAGATTTATAGAATCCATTTTTCTTCGATTCAATAAAGGCATAAACAATATCGGAATTACTAGGCGCTATGGCCAAGCCCATACGGCCTAAGTCTCCTTTAGGCATTCCATCTTCTGTTGTTCGTTTTTTCCAATTCTCACCACCATCATAAGAGACATATAAACCAGAGCCCGTACCTCCAGAATGGAAATACCAGGGCCAGCGCCGGTGCTCCCACATAGCTGCAATCAATTTATTGGGATTATTGGGATCGATGACTAAGTCACCAACGCCCGTCTTTTCATTCACATAAAGGACTTTTTCCCAGTTTTTCCCTCCATCTGTAGTCTTGAAAACGCCTCTTTCTTCGTGCTCGCCCCAAGGAGAGCCGATGGCTCCGACCCATAGCGTTTTGGGATCATTCGGATGCAAAATAATTCGATGGATGTTTCGGGTTTTGCCTAAGCCCATAAAAGTCCAATTGCGACCTCCATCCATACTATGATAAAGCCCATAACCACTTGAAACACTATTCCGAGGATTCCCTTCACCAGTTCCTGCCCAAATTTCTTGTGGATTTTGCTGATTGATGGCTAC